>CAIJLM010000132.1 GCA_903821495.1 uncultured Chthonomonas sp.
CTAAATCTCCCCCTTCACAATGGGGAGACTTTTGTGCGTCCTGTATAGTGATTCCGTTCTCTGGTAGGCTTTGAATAGCGCGGAAGCCTTTTAGTACGGAGCAGTCGCCCCTCGCCGTTTCGGAGAGGGGTTGGGGAGAGGTTGAGTTGCCTAACTTCGCTTTATCTGGTCGCAGAGCCAATTCGCCTTGCTTACGGCGAATCCTGCTGTTTCCGCCCACGAGCCATAAGTCGTGCTGTCTTCTGTAAGGCGATAGTCGGCGGCTCGGCGGTGGTTCCTTATCTCCCAATAGGCTCTCTTCGCTAATCCGGGCAATCTCGTCCTATTGAACGCTTCCCACGTAAGAGTATGCACATCGCTCGTTTCGCTTGTTACGCGGTACTTGTCCCGCGCTGTGAGGAATATGAGATAGTAAACGCGGTTTACAACGGTGCGATAGCGCATCTCGCAAGACTTCTCCTCCGCTACTTTGTAAATCTCGTCTATCGCTTCTAGCATTGCAACGGACTGCGCTTCGGTCACTCCCTACCCCTCCCTGAGATGTTTACAAGGAAGCGGTCAGCATCGAAAGAAGCGTCTCTTGACATCAGCCAGTTGTCAAAGGGGTCGATAAAATGCGTGAGAAAGTCGTTGACACGCTCCCACTCCTCTATGTCAAGGCGAACTCTGAAGTAGATAATGTTCTCCTCTTCACGGAATTCACGCACCTCAATACGCTGAACGCCTACCCCAAACTTACGCGCCTCCGCGTGGCACAGTTCCGCCAGACACTCAAGGTTGCTCATCTCTTCCGGGGTTATTAACGCCCTGCAACTCTCCTCAATCGTCAGTTCGATAGGGTTGAGGACGGCGACTTTTTGAGCGGAATACTTGGACATTTCGTTTTCTCCTTTTCGGGAAGGCGCGGGCGCATCACGCAAGAATATCCTTCACGATACTGCCGTAGACATCGGTGAGGCGGTAGTTGCGCCCACCGTAGAAGTAGGTCAGTTTCGTATGGTCGATACCCATAAGGTGCAGAATCGTCGCGTGGAGGTCGTGGACATGGACGCGGTTCTCAACGGAGTGCCACCCGTAGTCGTCCGTCGCGCCGTACACGAGACCGCTCTTCACGCCGCCGCCCGCCATCCACATCGTGAAGCCGAAGGGGTGGTGTTCGCGCCCGTTGCCGTTCTCTGCGGTGGGCGTGCGCCCAAACTCGCCGCCCCATATCACGAGGGTATCTTTCAGCAGTCCCCGCGCCTTGAGGTCTTTCAGCAGTCCCGCGAGGGGCTTGTCGGTGGAGGCGCAGTTCGCAGGAAGCTCTTCGCGCAGTCCGCCGTGCTGGTCCCAGAGTTGGCAACTAGAGCGCTTGCTAGTCGCGGTGTGGTAGACCTGCACCATCCGCACGCCGCGCTCCACCAGTCGCCGCGCCATAAGGCACTGCGTTCCGAACGTCTCCGTAACCTTCTCGTCCATGCCGTACAGTTTTTTTGTTTCAGCGGATTCGCTCTCGGTATCGAAGGCTTCGGGGGCTTCCATCTGCATACGGTAGGCGAGTTCAAAGCTAGAGATACGCGCCGCGAGTTGGTTGTCCTCCTGCCTCTGCTTGAGGTGGATTTCGTTCAGTTGGCGGAGAGTATCCAGTTGCTTGCGCTGGCGTTCGCGTGAAATCTGAGCGTTGTGCAGGTTCGCAATCGGGTTCTTGAGGTCGTTGACGAGCGTGCCTTGATAGACGGCGGGCAGAAAACTCGAACTCCATAGGGGAG
>CAIJLM010000133.1 GCA_903821495.1 uncultured Chthonomonas sp.
AAGTCTCCCCTTTGTGAAGGGGGAGATTTAGAGGGGGTGGCTGGGTCAGAGCGGAAATCTCCCGCCACCTGTCCACCCCTGAACCAGAAAAGGGATAAGGGAGCCTGAGTAGTTACCCGAAAACTTACTTTTCTCGTAACTCAACTATACCCGTTATCTCCGCTACCGCGACTCATTCGGGGCGCAAAATAGGATATAATAAGACTCCGAAAACAACGCTAAACAGAAACAACCCTTCCGCACGGAATGCAAATGCGCGGCGGGGCTAAGGAGAGATAGGTGACGGATAGCAACGAAACCGCGCAGGTAGAGAGCGCGGACGAACTTTACGACATTACCATTATTGGCGGAGGTCCCGTCGGGCTGTTTGGAGCCTTCTACGCGGGGCTTCGCCAACTCAAAACCAAAATTATCGATAGCCTCCCCGAACTCGGCGGACAACTCAACGCCCTCTATCCCGAAAAGTATATCTTCGATATGCCGGGCTTTCCCAAAATTTTGGCGCGTGACCTCGCCAATCAGATGATAGAGCAGGGAACTCGTTTTTCACCCGCCATCTGCCTCGACGAAAAGGTTCTCCAACTCGTTACGGAGGAGGATGGAACCTTCACCCTAACCACCAACATAGCGACCCACCGCACGAAAACAGTAGTCATCGCGACAGGCGCGGGAGCCTTTTCTCCCACGAAACTCGCCAACGAATCTCTGGATACGTTTGAGGGAAACGGGGTCTACTACTTCGTGAAGGACAAAGCCAAGTTTCAAGACAAGCATCTGCTCATCATTGGCGGCGGCGACTCCGCTCTCGACTGGGCGATGAATCTCGAAGAGGTAGCGGGAAGCGTCACCCTCATTCACCGCAGAGATGTTTTCCGCGCCCATGAGGAGAGCGTGGACTGGCTTCTCAACCGTTCGCAGGTCAATGTTCGGCTCTGGAACGAACTGAAAGAGGTTCGCGGCGAGGGGAGACTTGAGGTTGCGACTATCCTCCACAGCAAAACGAAGGAGGAGGAGACGCTTCCGGTAGACGCGGTACTGCTCAACCTCGGCTTCAAAGCGGACATAGGGCCCCTTCGCGAATGGGGGCTTGAACTGCACGGCTCTAAGAAAGTCGTGGTCAACCACCTCATGGAGACGAGTATTGAGGGAGTCTACGCGGCGGGCGACATCGCGCACTACGACGGCAAACTCGACCTCATTGCGACGGGCGTAGGCGAAATCTGCCTCGCTGTGAATCGCGTTAAGATACGTATCGACCCGAAAGCGAAACTCTTCCCCGGTCACAGCAGTAACCTCAGCCTCTAGTCTCTCGTCTAACCTTCCGAGTAGGCGAAACGTCCGCTCGGAAGGTTTTTCTTTTTAGGGAGGCTACGCTATGTTGCGTTGTGTATATCACCGTTTGCTTCTTCTGGTTTGCATGGTTGTCGCGCTATCTCTTGCGTCTCCTCTCTCTCTACACGCCCATCCGCAGAACGCTCTCTTCTCCTACTTCTTTAGTTTCCGGTAAATCAGAGTGCAATTTGGTCTATTTTCGCCTCTGTGTTCTTCTTATGTCTTCGGTGCGCGGTCACTCCGGTTAGCAAATGGGCGGTGACGCTGTTC
>CAIJLM010000134.1 GCA_903821495.1 uncultured Chthonomonas sp.
GCTTTCAGAATGGCGGCGAACACCTCCTCCCACTCTCTATACATATCTTGCGCTTCAAATGTCACCATAAGGCGTTGGGGCGCTCTCGCTCAATGAGGGGCATAGGATTCGCTTTGCCCGTCAGGGTTAATCTGCCCGCCTCTATCCTCACCTCGTTCACCATCATAGGAAACGAGAGCTGCGATAGGTCTACCGCGTTTTCAATACGCTTCCGCAGGAATTGAAGGACGCGCCCCCGAAAGGGAATGCCCACGACGCGAAGCTGGGCGGTATCTAGCTCAAGGATACTGGGTCCCTTAATGAGGAGCGAACCCGAAATCTCGAAAGGGACTCCTAGCCCCAACACGACTCGCTCGCCTTTTACGAGAATGGTGTTGTCTAGTAGTTGGAGGCGGATTTTGCGGAGGGTTTCGCCATCTATCACCTCGTCCACCAGAAACTCGTTGAGGTTTTTTTCGCCAATAGTCAGCGTAAAGTCGGTCTCGCGGATTTTGCGGAGTTTGTGACTGTCGGTATCCACCTCTACGCCCTTGAGTATGAGCGACAGGTGGTCGAGAACGAGACCGTTTTGGAAGCGCACATCCTCCCCCTCAATCGTGACGCGGGCGAGCTTGCCTTGCAGAGTGCGCTCCCACGCGCTGTCTACGTGAACATCGTAAGATTTTGCGGGACCGAGAACATCGGGTAGCGCCTTACGGATACCGCTCTCCGCCGTGCGATTGATGGGGCGCGTACAGCCGGAGAGAAGTATCCCAAACAAAAATATCCCGAATAGAGGCAGGTTAGGTCGTTTCACAGCGTTTGCGGCTCTCCTTAGCAGGATTCTGCGGACGTTTCAACCAATTTATATTTTAGCAGATTTTCAACCTATTGTGGAGGTGAGGCTTTGGCGCAGATTGTGGCGACGGCTCCCGGCAGATGCGGGATTGTGGGGAACCCCTCAGATATGTATGGCGGTAGCGTTCTCTCTTGCTCGGTGCAGGAGCGGGCGGAGTGTCGGCTTATAACGGATACAGGCGAACTGCTTGTGACGAACGACGACGAGTCGGCGGTGTTTCGGAGTAGAGCGGACTTGCAACTCCGTAAAGATAAGCTGGACGTGGTTCGCGCTGTTCTGACTTGGTTTGAGATAGACCCGATGGAGGCGCAGTTTAGCCTTCACATTAAGACGGCGATTCCGATGCGGGCGGGCATGGCTGGCTCGACGGCGCTTTTGGCGACGATTGTGGGCGTGTTGGACAACTATTTGGAGCGCAGCATGACCCCCTATCATCTGGCGGAGACGACGCGCAAGGTGGAGAATCGGGTGATGGGGATTTTGTGCGGCTTGCAAGACCAGCACATGGCGGTCTTTGGCGGGCTGAACTTCATGGACTATTTCGGGAAAGAGGCGTTGGAACAGAGCGACGACGAACCTCTCGCGACGATTGAGCCGCTAGGCGGTCTACTTCCTAGCCCTCCGCTTATTTTGGCGAACACGGGGGTTCAGCACGACTCTGGCGCGGTGCATCGCTCTCCGCGCCTGCGCTGGCTTGAGGGCGATGCCGTGGCGCGGCGGAACTTTGCGCGTATGGCGGAGTTGGCGCGGCGCGGCAAGCGGGCGCTCATTGAGAAGGACTGGGCGACGCTCGGCGCGATGATGGATGAGAACCACGCGCTCACCTCGGAGTTGGGCGGCTCTGGCGAGGTGAACGACCGCCTGATTCGGGCGGCGCGAGAGGCGGGGGCGTATGGCGCGAAGCTGGCGGGGGCGGGTGGCGGCGGCACGATAATTGCGCTCACCGACAACCCGGAGGCGTTGGGTAAAGCCCTGCTTGACGCCGGAGCGGAGAGGCTACTCTTCCCTAAACCTATGCCGGGCTTGACGGTTACGCGGACGGGGTAGAATTCTGTCGCCCCGCACAACCCTATAACTCCAACTCATCAAGGATTAGCGCACGCAAATCGGTCACTCTCTTGAGAGCGATGTCTTGCATCGTCAACGTGACGAGCGCCATTCGCTCCTCTTGCGAGAGCGGCTTAATGTGACGATTATAGAGTTCTTCAAGGCGCGTCGCGTTCATATTACTGTCTCCCTTCCGCGTCTTATTTTTACACAAAGCGCCGATTTTTGCACAATTTCTACGGAATCCGCAAAAACGGTGAGTAGCCTGAAAACGACTTCAATGACGGAACAAACAGACGAACGCTACGAGCGGGCATAACTACGGAGAGTAGCCCCGTCTTGCTGGGAAGCTTTTCGCCCGTCAGAACGTCCTCCATGTCTCCCCAACTCAAAATGCGCCCCACTCGCGTGGCGAACGTCTCCCGCGTCGTTTCGTTGTTCGGGTTCACTACTACGAGGACAGTCTCGCCCATCTTGTCCGTCGTGCGCGTGAAGGCGAGCAGGCTATCCGTATCGAGCGCCTGGAAATCGCCATAGCGCAGGGCGGGATACTTTTTGCGAAGCCTTGTCAACTGCCGCACCCACGTCAAGTCGGGGTTCTTGTCGTTCGCCAAGTCCCAACGCATCGGAGCGCGGTTCTGCGGGTCGCCCGCGCCGTGCATACCGAGTTCCGAGCCGTAGTAGATAACCGGAGAGCCGGGTAGCGTGAAGAGCAGGGCTTGCGCCAGCCTCCTAAGGCTACGGTCTGCGATAGTATCGGCGGCGCGAGGCGTGTCGTGATTATCTATCTGAAGCCACGAGCGAAGAAGGTTCTCAATCCCCGCGTCCTGCGTCGCCCGCGCAAGCATCTGCCCGGCGCGTCCCCCCGAAATCTCGGTGTTGAGCATATTGATAACCACCTGCATCGAGTGGAAGTTGAAAACGCCGCCCACTGCGCCAAACCAGTTCGCGGGATAGCCCGAAATCTCCCCGATAACCGCGCTTCCCGCCTTCGTTTCGTGCGTTGCCTTCGTCGCCTCCGCTAGATAGCGAGGTCCAATGTCATACGCGACATCAAGCCGCCAGCCGTCAATCCCATCGCGAAGATAGCTCCGCAACACCGAGTCCGGCGCGTTCCAAAGGTAGTCGCGCACCGCCGGATTCTCAAGACGAAGCGCAGGCATCTCCGCGCCGCCGTACCACCCTTTATACCCCGACGAAAACTCTTTCCCAAATGTGAACCAGTCGCGATACCTACTTTTTGCGCCCCTCTGCGCCTCTTGAAATATCGGGGAGGTCTTGCCAATATGGTTGAACACGCCGTCCAACATAATGCGCTTACGGCGTTTGTGAACATCCGCAATCAAATCCAGCAAGTCCCGCCGCGTTCCGAACTCCGGCGCGATGGCTTTGTAGTCCTCCGTGTCGTACTTGTGGTTGGAGTAAGACTTGAAGATGGGCGTGAGGTAGAGAACGTCCGCGCCCACCGAATCGATATAGTCCAGTTTACTTTGAACGCTCTTGAGGTCGCCGCCCCAAAACTCCAATACGTGCGGATACCCTATCTTGGGGTCGTATTTTGAAGGCGCGGGAGTCTCAGACCACTCTTTGAGTTTGCGTGGGGCGACGATGACTTTCTTCTTCGCTTCGAGGTTCTGGCTCGGCGCGAACCTATCTACAAAGACCTGATAGACAATCGCGCCCATCCGCCAGTCTTTCGCGCGCGCCTCGAATTTCGCGTGTTCCAAATCAGGCGGAGTCTGCGCCATAGCAAGCATGAGTAACGCTAGAATCCACATGGGCGAAACCTCTCTTTTCTGGTTTAAGGTCGCGTCACAAGGTCGCGAATACGGCTATCCAGGGCAGACTGGTCAACGACAAAAGACTGTAGCGCCGACTCGGTCATCAGGTTATCGAGGGAGGTCGCGCTTTTCCACCGCGCCACATCGGGGATTTTGCCCTTCGTGCGAATCTCCGTCTGCTCCTCCGCCGCAAACGCGGTGAAAAGATGCGTCCCGAAATCCCTATCCGCCTCCCGCAAATCATCGCCCTTCAGGTTGGTTCCGCCACGCTCCGCCAACGCCTTCGCGAACCGCTTGAAGTTGTCATCCACTGTCCAGAGGGTCTCAATGTAGGCTCTATCCGCGTCGGCGTTCAGTTGCACCGCGTAGTCCTCGCCCAAGCGCGACGTAATGCTACACGGCGCGTGTTCCTGCTGATAGAACTCGGCGACGGCTTTCGGAGGAACGGTATACACATCCACTCCCGCCAAAGATACCATCTGCTCGGCGTTTCGCATGGAGGCGGCGATTTGATGGGTTGGGATAGTTGTATCTGCGGTTCTCAGTGCGATAAGCGCGTTCTGTGAAGCGAGAGTGACCCGCTCCCCCACGTTCTTGCCGTCGCCGAATTTGTTGTCCGCGACTACCGCGTTAAGCCGCCCCAGAAAGACATTCACGTAGTTCGGGCGGGAGAGTAGAGCCGCAAGGTAGTTCTGTCGCGCCGAAAAGCCGAGCGTAAAGTTGATAGGAATACCGTCCGCCCGCGCCTTCGCAACCCCGCAGTAGCCCTCTGGCGTAAGGGGTATCTTCACGATAAAACGCTCAGGGCAGACCGCGTAGTAGCGTTGCGCGTAGCGAAACGTGGTTTCGGCGGAGTGGGCGAAAGCGGGGTGTAACTCCACGCTCACGTAGGCATCGAAAGCGGAGACGAGCCGTAGCGCGATATGGCAGTTGATGACGAAAGCGACATCCAGTACCAGTTCGTCTAGCGCGATATTCGGCTCTAGCGCGCGAACCCTCTGCGCCGTATTCTGTATGGCTGAGTCGAGTACGCCCGTCTGCACCACCTGATTCGCAAGGGTGTTGTTGGTAGTGAGGGCGCTCGTCTCCTTGCGCCACAGCTTCGTCGCCTCTTCAAGGTTTCCCGTATCCAGCCAGAGGCGCGTTCCTGCGGCGTTGAGTTGCGCCAATGAGGGTTCGGAGATGGGTTCTGGAACTCTTGCGGGCGGGGTTTTAAGGTCGTGCGCCAACTCCATGAGGAGGGCTTCTTTTGTGTTTAGGTCAGAGAGGGTGTAGGACATGGTTTCGCTCCTTGCAACGGCGGACTATAGGGTGTTATTGGTGTTCTGCGGCGCAATATCCTGCTTGCGCGGAATTCATACGCTATGCCCCCCATTCACCTTGATTACCTGTCCCGTCACCCAGCCCCCCTGCTCAGAAGCCAGAAACACCGCGACATCGGCAATATCAGAAGGCGTTCCAACCCGTCCAAGGGGAGTATTTACCGCTAAATCTTTCTCGAATTCGGGCGTTATCCACCCCGTCTGAATAGGACCTGGCGAGATGCAGTTGACTGTAACGCCAAACTTGCCGAGTTCCACCGCCGCGCTTCGCGTGTACCCCTCCACCGCCAGTTTCGCCGCGCCGTAGGTCACTTCGCTAGGGAAGCAGTGCGCCCCGTCTGTGCTAATGTTGACAATACGCCCGTAGGTCGCTCCTTTCGCGATATGGCGTTGCGCGAACTCGGTCATAAGGTGCGCTACCGCCCGCGTATCCACTGCGAACAATCTATCGAAAACATCAGGACGAAAGGTCTGCGGGCGAGCCGCCCACGTCTCCACCTGCTTCGCCACCGTCTCCTGCTCTGGCGGCAGAAACGTGTCGCTCTCCCAGTAGCAGGCGTTGTTGACGAGTATCTCCACCGCCCCCCACTGCTTTTCAATAAAATCGAAGAGCGCGGTAGGCGTAAGCGGGTCGCCTAAGTCCGCCTCAATACAGATAGCGGCGCCTCCCGCGCTATTAATCTCTCGCGCAATGTCCTGCGCCGACTTCGCCTGTTGCGCGTGATAGCGCCCCTCTCCCGCCGCCTCTGTGTCACCCTCCAGAGACTGGTGAGTGCGGAAGTAGTGTAGGCAGACACGCGCCCCCTGCGCGGCGAGAGCGCGGGCGATAGCAGCCCCGATGCCCTGCGGGTTGTTCGCGCCGGTGATGAGCGCGATTCTGTTTTCAAGTCCGGCGTGTATCAACTCATACCTCCTCAAAGCAAAAAGGGATAGGCGCAAGTTGCGTCCTATCCCCTGCTTATCTCTTCATTCAAACCCGCGCCGCAAAGTTCCCTCTCCGTTTCGGGGAGGGTTAGGGAGGGGTTAAATTTTCAAGAAGTGGCGGAGCAGGAACATCTCCAACGCTTCGTAGTCCTGCGCGTCCACGTAGGACTGCCACTCTTGGCGGTCTATGCTGACGGCAAGTTGCACCAGCCGCTCGAAGACCTCTTTACTATTGGAGAGGTGTTTCGTCGAGATGTCGTGGGCTTGCGTTCGCATCGCTTTCACATCGAGACCGACGACTTCGCCGTTCTTGCCGAAGTCGTGGCGCACAAGCACGTCCACCTGATTGAAGGCGCGGCGTAGGTCAACGCTTCCAAAGGTCTTGTCTTGGTCGAACTTGAGTCCGTTCTGGTCGTTGAGGTGAACGCCCCACAGTTTCTTGTGGAAAAGCGCATAAGCCATCTCATCAGAGGGGTCTAGCCCCAACAGAATAGAGTGCGCCGACTCGATAAGAACTCCCGTTCGGCTTGGGTCTACCGTCTGATAACAGAGCGCCAACATATGCCCGGTGCTAGGCAGGTACATCAAGTCCATCGGTTCGTTGGGCTTCATCTCGCCCAGTATACGCACTTTCGGGTCGAAGTTCAGGATAGCGTTGCAGTAGTCCAGCAGACGCTGATAGGCGGTAATTGCGTCTTTCGCCTCGCGAATGTAGGTTCCTTCGCGGGCGGGCCACAGCACGATTCTATCGGTTCCGAGTTCATTCGCTATATCTACAGAGCGTTTCGCCCTGTCTAGCGCGAGTTGACGGGAGACGGCGCTGTTCGAGGTGGGACCGCCGTCTGCAAAACGGGGGTCTTCCCAGATACGCGGGGCGATAAACTCCACCTCTAGCCCAATATCGCTCGTAATCGTTTTGAGTTTCTTGCAGTACGCGGCGGTCTCGGACGCAGGAACCTCCATCGGAACCGCGTCGTCGTCGTGAAGTTGCACATAGTCGAAACCCAGTTTTTTCAGGATTTGACACTTCTCCACAAAGTCGCGCTCAGGGCGGACAGGAGGTCCAAAGGGGTCGGCTCCGGTGTGCAGGTTCCACACGCCCGCCGAAAACTTAAATTCCGTATTCATTGTGATGAACACCTCTTCTCAA
>CAIJLM010000135.1 GCA_903821495.1 uncultured Chthonomonas sp.
ATACCTACCGCTCCAGTCACCCCCTGCTCAGTATAGGCGAGGAGTGGCTAGAACGGTAGGTTACTCCCTCAAAGGCTCTGTTCCGTCTGCGCTCCTGTTTCGGCGGCGGGAAGAGGTCTCGCGAGAAGGCGCTTCGCCTCCGCTAAAAGGAACTTCACATCTTGAAATGGCTCGAAGCGAATCTCCTGCCAGCGCACTTTTCCCGCTCCATCTATCAGAAATAGCCCGTGCAGAGGAGTCTTCTCGAAATCGTCGTAGGCGCGAAACGCCTTGAAAGAGCGCTTGCTTCCGTCGGCGAGGGCGGGGAACGGAAACGCGGAGGGTATATTCGGGCTAGGCGCGATTTTCGGAAAGCCCTCCTGCCCTTCCGAGTTCACGGCGAGTAGCGAAACGCCCGCTTTCTCAAACTCTCCCGCCAAAGGCGCGAAGGCGCTCAGTTGAGTCATGCAGTGTTCGCACCCGTTGCCAAGATAGAAGATGACTACCACGGGCTTGCCCTGCTTGCGATAGTCGGACAGGTTGGTTTTGTGAAATGCGGTATCTTGCAAGACGAGGTTCGGCGCTGAGTAGGGTTCCCACCTAAACGTCCCCAGCTTCGCCATAAGTTTCCGCCTCTCTTCGGTATTCTCTGCGGGTATGCGCCAGTCCGTCGGGAGACCGAACTCCTGCGCTATAGGCGATAACTTGGCGAGAAGGGGAGCCTCCAAATTCGCATCGGAAGCCGCCTTCCTCAGTCTCTCGAATAAGCCCTTCGCCTCATCTCTCTTGCCAACGCGATAGAGAACCTCTATCAGCGTCGCGAGGCGCTCCACCTGATTGTCGTCCTGCTTGTAGACCTCTCTCGCCAACCTCTCCGCCTCCGCCGTGTCGCCTACCGCAAGGCTTACACGCGCCCGGCGGCACGCGGGAATAGATTTCGCAGAGGCGAACTGCTTTTTCGCTTCGGGAATGTCGCCTGAATAGAGCGCCCTATAGCCTCGCGCCTCCGCAATGGATTTTTCGAGTTCCGTATTTTCAGACTTCTCTTCCCGCAACGTCTCCATCTCGCGGAGGTATTTTGCGCCCGCTATCGCATCTCCCGTTCCGAAAGAGGCTATCGCGAGAAGTTGGAGTCGCTCCGCCTTCTGACGCGAGTCTTTGCCCTCCTCTAGGTAGCCTTGCGTGTTGAGGGCTATCGCTTCGCGCCACAGTTCGTGGTTATAGAGGGTGTCGAATAGGCGCATACGCCCGTAGAAGGCGCTACCGCCAAACGAGTTGATGTTATTATAGCGGGGGTGGCGCGGCAGTTCTATCATGTTCTTCGCGAGTTCGATAGCGTCATGCACTCGCCCGATGTAGCCGAGATTCTCTGTGAGCCACTGGCTATTGTGGGCGTAGTTGTGAATCTGGTCGGGGATGAGTCTATCTGTCATCAGGTAGTGGTTATCTACTCTGACCGCCGCCTCTTGCGCGTAGACTGCATCGCGGTATAGGCGCATACCGGAGAAGATATGCCCCTGCATATGCCATAAGTGGGCTATTCCTACGCCAGAAAGCCCGCACAGCCCGGCAGAATCGAGAGCGTGTTTTCTATCGTCGGGGGAGGAGTCCCATAGGTGAATGCGGTAGTGGTGGATGGGGTGCGACGGGTTGACCGCGAGAACCTGCTTCATAAGCGCGTCCGTCGTTTCGCGGGTCTGCTTTGGCTCGGCGTTGCGCCAGTCCAGTAGCGCGTGCGAGAGAAACGCTTTCGCCTCTATATCGTTGGGATACTGGTCAACGAGGCTATGGAGTTCGCGGAGATAGTTGGCTTTACGGGTCTTATCGCGCTCCGGCATTTTGGAGTCGGCGGCGTGGTAGGCGTAGACGGACTGTAGCCACGTCCTCTCCCTCGCGCTCGCCTTATCCAGTAGGCGCATAGCGGGAGCGAGCGTCTTTGTCACGAGAGCGTCGTCGCCAAAGCGGGTCATAGCGATACCCCAGTAGCCCATCGCGCACTGCGGGTCTAGCGCGACAACCTTGCGGAAGGAGCGTTGGGCTTCGAGATACCAGTAGCCGTGCAACTGCCCCACTCCCTGCTCAAAGAAGCGTTGCGCCTCCCGACTCGTAGTGGTGACGGGGAAGACGATTTTGGGCATTCCGCGCATGAGGTAGGCTTTTTGGCGGGCGATGTCGTCGAAAGCGTCGCCTAGAGCCGAGTGACCGTAGGTGTGAATAGGAAGCGGGTTGGGAACCGCGTTCGCGGGGGCTTTTTCCTGTGCGAACGCGGGGCGCGTGAGCAGTAGCGCAGGGAGGACGAACCACCTAGCCATGCGTCGCGGGGTTGAATAGTGATGTGTTTTTGTGATGGTCATAGTCTCTCTCTCCTGCTTGCCCCTATCTTCACCCCTCTCCTCGCCAACGGGAGAAAGAGGGCTGGTTGCGCGGGGTTGATAAGAATCCTCTATTCGCTCAGTGTCGCGGTTTTTCCTGTTCGCGCCGACTCGTATATCGCCTCCATCACCTGCGCCACGTAAGCCCCGTGCGCGGGCGCAGAGTAGAGGCTATCGCGCCCTAATATCGCGTCGGCGAAGTTGGCTACGGGCGTGGAGACAGGGGGCAGGTCGGCTTCTGTAAAGGACTGCGCTTCCCGCCCTTCTACCTGAATCGTTGTTTTGAAATCGAAATCCCGAACCGTCGCCACGCCTTTTGTCGCCCCGAAGATGTGGTTTACGCGCCTCTCGGAAGATTCGCTATCTCCGATAGAGGTCAGGCTGACTACCGCGCCGTTCTCCATCTCAAAGCAGACTACAGTGCGAGAGTCGGCGGGGAGAGTATCCATTATGGCGCTCGCCCGCCTCACTTTCAAGTCCGTAACCCAAAGCAGTTGCGAAAGCAGGTGCGACCCGCCATCAATGAAGTAGCCGCCTCCGTTCAACTCTACATCCGCCCTGTAGAGGGAGGGGCGCACTACGCCAGACATTGAATCGGGCAGGGGACTACGCCCGAAGAGCGCGGAGGCGGAACCCGTCCAGTACATTGTGGCGGTCTCAAGGTCTCCGAGGCTACCATCACGAAAAGCGTCGCGAATGGCGTGGCAGTGCGCCCAGAAGGGCGGGTTGACAGCGGTGGAGATAAGTCGCTCTCGATTCGCAGCGAAATCAACGAGGTCCCAAGCCTCTCTTGTCGTTAAAGCCATCGGCTTTTCTACGAGGACATGAAGCCCTTTCGCTAACGCGGCGCGCGCCTGCTCATAGTGGAGGGCGTGGGGCGTAGCGATAAGAACCGCGTCCAGCTCTACACTCTCTAGCATCTCTCGCCAATCAGCGAAAGTCTGTTCTGGCGTTAGCCCGAAGTGGTCGGCGAGTTTTTGTCGCGCCTCCGCGTCGCGCCTACTGATAGCGGCGAGTGTGAGCGTAGGCGTTTTGAGGCAGTCGGGGATATGGCGGCGGGAGGCGAACCAACCCGCTCCTATCACGCCTAATCGAACCTTAGATGTGGTTTGGGACATTAAATACTCTTGAAATTTGGGGTATTCTTCTATACGAAGGATGTACGCGCATTAACACGCACGCTACCTACAGTATACCAGAAGCGGAAACGCCTCTCGAAAGCGCAGAGGGGCGAACATAGGAGACAGGCGCAAAAATGAAGATTATCATGCTCTCATGGGAGTATCCTCCTAAGATAGTGGGCGGCATTGCGCGGCACGTTGAGGAGATTGCATGGTCGTTGGCGAATATTCCGGGATTAGAGGTTCATGTCGTGACCTGCGACTTCCCGAACGCGCCCGCTGAAGAGATAACACGGGGCGTTCACGTTCACCGCGTCGCGCCCTTCGAGGCGCCCGGGGGGTACGCCGATTTCGTCCACTGGGTTCACCAACTCAACGCGGCGATGCACGACAAAGCGCAGTCTCTTATCGAAGGGTGGCTAGCGCCGAAACGCAAAGGCTCCGCCAAGAGAGACCCCAAGAAGTTTACTGCGAAAGACGGGATTATTCTGCACGCGCACGACTGGCTCGCCTATTTCGCGGGCGTTCGCCTCAAGCATACCTACCGCCTTCCGCTTGTCGCAACCATACACGCAACGGAGTACGGACGCAATTCGGGCGTTCATAACGACCTTTCGCGCTACATTCATAACATTGAGCAGGAGTTGATTACCGAGGCGTGGCGCGTTATTGTCTGCACGAACTTTATGCACAACGAACTGACCACCGCTCTCAATACTCCCGGCGATAAGCTGGATATTATCTACAATGGGGTCGCCGCAGACAAATTCCAGTTCGACTTTCCAGAGGAGGAGCGCAAGGCTTTTCGCAGTCGTTTCGCCCTGCCTTACGAGAAAATTGTGATGTTTGTGGGGCGTGGCGTGCGGGAAAAGGGCGCTCAGGTTCTGATTGAGGCTCTCCCGAAAATCCGTTCGCAGTACAAGTTCACAAAACTTGTGATTGCGGGGGGCGGCTCCAAACAGCATTTAATGGAGCAGGCGCGGGGGCTTGGGGTGGGAGACCAGACCTTCTTCACGGGCTTTATTCCCGACGATGAACTGCTTCGTCTCTACAAGGTTGCGGATGTCGCCTGCTTCCCAAGTCTCTACGAGCCGTTCGGAATTGTGGCGCTAGAGGCTATGGCGGCGCACACGCCTGTAGTCGTTTCGGATGCGGGCGGGTTGCCGGAAGTCGTGGAATCGAACGTGACGGGGACGGTGACTTACGCGGGCGACTCTAACAGCCTTGCACGTGGGATAGCGAACGTTTTGCAAAATGAAGAACACGCGAAAGCGATGGCTGACCGCGCTCTTGAGAAAGTGCATAGCGTTTTTAATTGGGATTTAATCGCGAGACAGACAGACGCGGTGTATCAGCGGGTTTGGGAGGAGTATTCCAAAAACGACTGGTAGATAGGAATAGCATCCTCACACCACGAATTGTGATGTATCAACACAAAAACGGAGCGCCGCTCGGCGCAAAACCGTAAGGAGTACCGTTTTATGAAACACGAAACCCTGCTAACACGGCGGGAGGCTTTGGGAAGCGCAGTGGCGGGAGCGACTATGTTGGCGACTCCCGCGCTAGGTCAGGACAAAAATATCTCGGTGGCGCTGGTGGGCGGAGCGCACATTCACACGCCGCAGTACGTGGATGCGATGAAGAAGACGAAAGGAATCACGCCTAAATACGCTTGGGATTACAATAAAGAGCGGGCGCAAAGACGCGCTGGCGAGTTGGGTTGTAAAGCGGTAGACGACTTGAAGGCGATTTGGGACGACCCAGAGATTGCCGCTGTCGTGATATGCTCTGAAACGAATCGGCATCACGACCTCGTACTTGCCGCGGCGTTCGCCAAAAAGCATATGTTCGTGGAGAAACCGCTCGGCATCACCGCGAAAGAGAGCTTCGCAATGGCGAACGCTATCGAGTTCTCAAACCGGCTCTTCACAACGGGTTACTTTATGCGAACCATGCGAGAGCATATCTTCCTGAAAGAGCAGGTAGCGCTAGGCAATTTCGGGACGGTGACGCGGATACGCGGCTCCAACTGCCATAGCGGTTCGTTGGGAGGGTGGTTCGACGGCGAATATCGCTGGATGGCGGACCCTAAACAGTCGGGGGTAGGCGCGTTTGGCGACCTCGGCACGCACTCTCTGGATATTATGATGTGGCTTATGGGCGAGGTGGATAGCGTTACAGCCGACATAAAAATCGTTACGAACCACTATCCGACCTGCGACGAGAGCGGCGAGGCGCTTATGAAGTTCCACAACGGCGCGACGGGAACTTTGGCGGCCGGGTGGGTGGATGTAGATAACCCGGTAACGCTAGAGATTAGCGGAACGCACGGTTTCGCCTCTATCGTCAATGGGCGGCTCTTCTATCGCTCGGAAAAAGTTCAGGGCGCGGACGGAAATAAGCCTTGGGACAGACTACCATCCAGTCCCCCACAGCCGATTCATCAGTTTTTTGACGCACTAGCAGGCAAGCCTCACGATTTTCTGGTGAAGCCCGCGGAAGCCGCCGCCCGTGTTGCGACTATGGAAGCCGCCTATAAGGGAGCGCGTTCGCAGTCGTGGGTCAAAGTAGCGAAGATGTAGAGGGCGTAAAGCCGTTATCATATCGTGGAGGGTTACTATGGAGACATTCGAGTACAAAGTGTTGAGCATTAAACAGGAATCGAAGTCGGTGCTATCCGCCAAGACCGCGTGGTTTGATGGGGATGTGGTTTTAGGCGAAGCGATAACGGCGGAGATACTTACAGAGTACGGAAGAAAAGGGTGGGAGTTGGTCGTTACGATGGCTGTAGGCTATGGCGAGACGAACCAGCTCATTTTGAAGCGGCGGTTATAACGAGAGAGTTTGTAACCCTTAGCCCCTCTCCCAATTCTGGGCGAGGGGCTAACTGTATCGACGGGCGATTCTGTAGCGCGAAACCAGTATTTTCCGGTAGTTGGGGGCTACGACGTAAAAGGGGCGTATCTGAGTTATCAGATACGCCCCTTAAAATTTATTCCGGCGGCGACCTATCTTCCCGGACGGTTGCCCATCGAGTATTGTCGGCGCATATAGGTTTCACTTCCGTGTTCGAGATGGGAACGGGTGGTTCACTATAGCCATAGCCACCGGAAATCGGTGTGACTCGCTTGGTAGCGGGTCAAAATCTTATCAAAATCGGTTGAGAGAGCAAAACTCGCTGCAAAGAAGGGATTTAGGGTACCTTTTTGTTCGTAACAATTCGTTCACACATTTGCTAGATATACTAGCGAACCCTCTTCGTCGTGCGTTTTGTCCAGAAGTCCAGAAGGAAGGACAACACACGAGTAAGTTGAAGAGTTAGCCTAAAGCCTCTCGGTCATTTAGTACGGGTCAGCTCAACACATTACTGCGCTTACACCTCCCGCCTATCAACCCGGTTGTCTTCCGGGAACCTTACCAGCTTTTGCTGAGGAGAATCTCATCTTGGGGCGCGCTTCACGCTTATATGCTTTCAGCGTTTATCGCTTCCGGACGTAGCTACCCTGCGTCTGCGCCTGGCGGCACAACAGGTACACCAGCGGTCCGTCCAACCCGGTCCTCTCGTACTAGGGTCAGCCCCCCTCAAATTCTCTACGCCCACCGCGGATAGGGACCGAACTGTCTCACGACGTTCTGAACCCAGCTCGCGTACCGCTTTAATGGGCGAACAGCCCAACCCTTGGGAGCGAATACACCCCCAGGATGCGACGAGCCGACATCGAGGTGCCAAACCTTGCCGTCGCTGTGAGCGCTTGGGCAAGATAAGCCTGTTATCCCCAGGGTAGCTTTTATCCGATAAGCCCTAGCACGTCCACGCGTAGCTAGAGGATCACTAGGCCCGACTTTCGTCCCTGCTCGACCCGTCGGTCTCACAGTCAAGCCACCTTATACCCTTGCATGCATTGCCTGATTTCCAACCAGGCTGAGGTGACCATTGGGCGCCTCCGTTACCTTTTGGGAGGCGACCGCCCCAGTCAAACTGCCCGCCTGCCACGGTCTCCGGTCAGGGTAACTGAACGGGTTAGTATGCCAGACATAACAGGGTGGTGTTCCATTGACGCCAAGGCTCCCACCTACTCTCTACAGTTATGACCAGCACACAATGACAGGGTGCAGTAAAGCTCCATGGGGTCTTTCCGTCCTGCGGCGGGGAATGCGCATCTTCACGCATGCTACAATTTCACCGAGTCTATCGTTGAGACAGCGACCAAGTCGTTACACCATTCGTGCGGGTCGGAACTTACCCGACAAGGAATTTCGCTACCTTAGGACCGTTATAGTTACGGCCGCCATTCACTAGGGCTTCGATTCGAGGCATTGCTACCCCTCCTGTTAACCTTCTAGCATTGGGCAGGTGTCAGCCCCTATACGTCGTCTTTCGACTTAGCAGAGACCTGTGTTTTTGTTAAACAGTCGCTCGGTCCGCTTCGCTGCGACCATCTTGCGATGGCGCCCCTTCTCCCGAAGTTACGGGGCTATTTTGCCTAGTTCCTTAACGATAGTTATCTCGCACGCCTCGGTATTCTCTACCTATCTACCTGTGTCGGTTTGCGGTACGGTCAGTGATA
>CAIJLM010000136.1 GCA_903821495.1 uncultured Chthonomonas sp.
CCCTTCTCCTCCTCTTCGCAGTTCAATAACTAAACCTGAATCCCCAATGTCGAGGTTACAACACGTACTTGAATATGCCACGACGGATGTTCTTGTCCGATACTACAGGCGGAAACGCGAAAGCGGAAACCTCAAAATAACAAAATAGACTGTAGCCTGCTTTTATGCGGCTACAGTCTATTTTCTTTTTGAGTCGCCTCTCGAATATACGCTGGCAAGACTGCCCGTAAGTATTAGGGGGCTTTCTATTATGCGTCTCTCCATTCCACATGATACATCTTGGAGAGAATGCTACCAATGGGGGCAGGCTCCTGATTTACGCCAAGCGGCTCTCCGTCTGTCCCTACTACCAGACCATACGCCAATCCATCACGCTCTCCGACCTGCGCTATAGCCAGATTGGGGACATTCGTGGCTATGAGAACGGTTTTGGGTTGCGGAGGTTTTGCCTCCGATTCCACATCTGACGGCTTCGTTTCCGCTCCATCATCCGTGCCATATACGAATGCGTTTCCAAACAAGCGGTTCGCCTCTTCTGGCGGGATTCCTCTTCTCATCTAATTGTACTCCTTGTAACGGCTGAATGTCTGACTAGGTGTTCAGACATCAGTTACACTACGTCGCTAACCTCACTAGCGGTAAAGGCGTTCAATACGTCTTGCTCCGACTCTATCGCTGTATAATTATATCTTGCATGGACGAAATTGTAGATTTTTGTCTATTTCTTTATTGACCGGAGAGTGATGAAGGGGGACTAAAATTGCTTGCCCTTACTCAATGCGTAACGGAGGGCTTGGTTCGCTTGCAAACCCCGGAGGTTCTACCGTTCTTAGCGCAGTGTTTGCAGTATCGGTAGTTCTTGTAAGGCTTGCAGGACGTGTCCCGTAGCGTTGCGCCAGCGCGGGCGTGAGGGGTATGTGCGAGACAGATGGTGGCGAGTACTCTTATCGGCTACCCTAATCCTAAAAGGTAACTTCTATTACTTCCACGAGAAGTTTTTTTGCTTCGGGAATCTGCGGGTGTATGATTTCAAAGCGTTTCTCTGCACCGGGCAAGAGTATATCCGCGCTTGCTGTAGTCGCAGAGTCTATCTCATTACCATTCTTATCGTAGAAGTGGCATTGCACCTTCCAGTAACGAGTTGCATGATGGCTGTTGTTTACAACGCTTCCCCGTATGAAGTAGCAACCATAATTTATTGTAGTCCACTGGTATCCACTGGTTTTCACTTTGGCTTTTTCGCGATTGAAGTAACCTGTCCTCCTGTTGAGGTGGTTCACATACCAGATGTTCAGGAGCATACAGCAGGCTCCCAAGAGATACACGAACAGCACGGACGGGAACGACTCACTTTCCATAGAAGACATATCAATCACCCTGCCTCGTTATGCAAAAACAAGACGCGCTCCGCGAACACGTACTCCATATCCCATAAAGGACACGTCGTCTCTCCGTTTAGCCGCATAACGTAGACTAGAACTGGCAGATGCAACGCGCCTTGCACAGGCTTGCCTTTTTTCAGAGTCTCCGCTTGCGTGTGAGGAGGGTGCGGTAGTCGGTCTCAAGTTGCGCCAAAGCCTCCTCTGGCTCGTCTTGATGAACTAACCTGCATCCATCCTCTTTGTAATAAAAGGGAGCAGGGAGGTCGGCGGGTTACGCAGAGCCTCAAGCCTTCTTCGCAAGACCGACTGAACGTGTTCTGGTATATTTATCGCACTGTTGCTCGCTTAAATCAAGACCCTTCGCACCATTGTAATCTCTCCTCCTTCTACCCAAGTAAAATCACAGACGCATGAGAACCCGCCTCTAATCGCCTTCCAGCACGTCATATCGCAAAAATAACTTGCGGTACAAGAGCGTCTTGTCAAACAATCCAAACAACCCCTTCACTATTGGACTGTTTCGCTATCAACCTGATAATATCCTTCTACCACAAACACCTTTGGAAGAGTTTCAGCATCGCAGTTTTTCAGCCGCCTTAGTAATTTGCGAACCTGCGAAACTGTCACGTTGAGCCACTATAAGCAGGATTATGCGATTTCACAGGAGGGCATTATTTTCGCGGCTAGTCGTAGGATAACCCGTCCGCCTCGTCGTTCGGCGCGTTCGGGTCTACCGCCAGCGAGGAGAGGTCGAACCTGTCCGGGTTCTCCATGTCTAGCGCGTGGCGAAACTCCCGTTTGCGGTCACACGCCGCCCCCATAAGCTAAAGCGCCACATTGAGCGCCTAGTCGTTGTATCCTGCGTTCAGGTTTCCCACAATCTCAATGCTCAATTTGCGTACCAGTTCGGCGAACGCTTCCGCCTCAATCGCTGTTGTATTCACCATTGCCTCCGTCCCTCTTTTTGTGTTCCAAGTTCGCGTCGTGTTTTTTAGTGCGACAACTTCCGCCAACTCACCCCCGTCTTGACGCTACGCGCCGTTTTCCGCCCCTTCTGGAAAGAAAAGCGTACTCTGTTCCGTTTTGCGCGGTCTGCCTCGCCCCCGTTTCAGCGCGTTCGGGGCAACTTCTGTCTTGACCACGCCCGCCGCCTCTCGCTCCCGCGCCCTTCGCGCCAGTTGCGCCGCTTTTAGTTTCGCCTTATGCTCCTCCGTCAGCCCCTCCGCCTTGCGTCGTTCGTTTACCCCGCGAATGTTCGCCGACGACGCTTCAATCTTTTTTGGAGTTCTGCGACTGCCCAAGAGCCTCATAGCCTCGCTAATGACCTCTTTATCCTCCATAGTTTACACCTTTCCGTTAAGTATATTTCTATACTACCATACCCCGATAGGTATGTCAATATATTTTCTAACCTTCTTGAATAAATACCTTTACATACTCAACGGATTAGTGTATAATATATATAAGAAACAAACGATTTAAGACTTCACCCTAGAGGGAAGCAGTCAAGGAGTTCTCTCAAAATGAACATCAACACCGTTATCTTCAATGCCAACATCAACACCCGCGCTACCCGTCTTTTTGAGGATGGATACTCTATAGAGCGCAAGTCGGAGGACACTCTCGTAATCACCAGCAACGAGGGAACGAAATACGAGGTAGATACCTTTTGGGATTCCTGCGAATGTCCGTGCTACAAAAATCATGGAACCTGCAAGCACCTTATCGGATGGAAGCAACTTGAGAAGGTTCAGGCGGAATACGAGGAGCATCTTCTCGCAGGAGCGCCTGCGGAAGATGAAGAGTTCGGGCGGGCATGGTATGCAGACAGAGCCGCACTGAGAGCCTAGACAACAAAAAAGGACTAGGGAGGTTGCACCCTCTCTAGTCCCTCACCCCCGAAGGAGTATCAAGCAATGCCTACATTAACCAAAAGTAAACCCGAATCCTTCTCAGGATTTTTTACCGAAAGAGCGATACGCCGAATACACGGAAATTTCGAGTACCTGCTGTTTGAACTCGAAAGCCAAGCGCAAGACCCGCCCTCGACCCCCGCCGAAATGAGTAAATACCTGCGAGGAGTCGCCGCCTATGTGAAGAACGTTCAAGAGTACTTTCCCGCCCTTGAAGATAACGAAGAAGAGGAAGAGGAGGGCGACCCGCTATGAAGATAGTACGCGGCTGGATAGATACGGCGGGGCGTTGCCGGACGTGGAGACTCATAGACGCAAACGGAGAGGCGATAGCGGAGATAACGACGCTCAGAGGCGCAAGGGAGATACTTCGCCGCCTTCTTGCTCAAGGATAGAACTGCAAGCCCCTAGAACCCGCGCAGGAGGCGATTCTAGGGGCGGCTGAGGTTTGGGCGAGAGTTACTACTCCGCCTCTTCAAAGGCGGTTTGCGTTGCCGCGTGGAGGTCATCGTTGAACGTCGGCGAGGAAGAGCGTTGTCCGCTCTGCGGTTGCGCCGTGTTTGAGTTGATGCCACTCCGTTCGTCGGAGCCGTCTCCGTTGCGCTTCCTTCTGGAAATAACCACCACGTAGGATTTCGGTTTTGCGCTCATGCTAGTACTCCTTTTATCGAGCGTCTATGAGCGAAAATGTCTCCGCCCAACCTCAGTATACGCTACTTTATTCCGCTTGTCTAGCCGGACTCCGCCCCTCCTTTACTGAACCTCCATAGGCGGTATGATGGGGCGGTATGATGGGGCAAGACTGCAAAAAGTTGCATTTGACCATGCCATTTTAGAGGCGTTCAGCGGAGTGACTCATTAGAACAAATCAAGGAGAAAAGCCATGAAGAACATCCATTTCAAACGAAAATCTAATTTGTGGTGGGATAAATGCTTTGCATTCGACACATTCAGCGATTACGAGACTGCTGGTAAAGCCGTGCGACAGCGACTAGGAATCAAGCGGCTCAACCCTGCTCTCGCCAAAGAAGTGCGGGAGGCGGTAGAAAAACACGCGACGCGGCAAGCGAGCCGCTATAAGGACGCGCTGTATAGCGGAAAGTCCCTCAAGTTGCAGAAGCAAAAGCGAGAGGAGTTCGCCGTAGCGGTTGGAAAGTCCTACCACTACTCTATCCAGTCGCTTTATCAATCACGGTCGGGTGATGTCTTGCATGGAAGCGGGGGGACTGTGAGTCAAGGGGAGTTTTGCGTTAGAGCGTTCCAGTACTCCCACTATCGAAACGGAGGCGCACGGCTGGAAAAAACGGATGGTCAATACGTCGTCATTCTCGAAAACTATCGCGGAACGGAGAAGGCGCGAATAGCCTTCGCCCCTGAACTCTATAGGGACTATCTTCGCGGCGACCTCGTGTTCAGCGTTTCGTATGCTGGAAGGACACAGGATAATTCAGCGACGCTTCAAGGAGACTTATACGCCGTGCGCCGTCTCGGTCAAGTGTGGGAGCGGTTTAACCACAAGCATAAAAGAACAGGCTTCGCAGTTCAAGTCTTGCGACTCTCTCAATGGCAAAAAAGCGTAGAGTTGGAATGGGAGCATGGCGAAACTCTGGATGAGTGCCGTGTCGAGAACGAACGGAAAATCGCGCTCCGTGAGCAGGCGTTGGCGGAGAGAGAAGGGAAGACAACGGAGGAGGTACGCTCCTTTCAGGCGCGATTGGCTAAAGCCACCTCGCGAGTCGCAAAGTTCTGCCCCAACCTTCCTGTTTCCTTCAAAGACGCAAGAGAGGCGGGAGCCTGCATTGCGGGTATCAAAGCATGGGCAAAGCGTAGAGGCTATACGCTAGAGCAGACCATCCCTCTATCCGTTCTGCAACGCGATAAAGATGCCTACGCACGGCGTATCGCCGAATTCGTGGTTACTCGCGAGGCGAAGAAACTCATCAGGAAATACCTTGTTTAGCGCTGAATAGATAGCGTTTCCATGCAATAATCGCCTCCCGTAACTAAAGGAGTAGAAAAGTACGGGAGTTGAGATGTAGCCTGTTGATTTCCCCGCAAGTTGAGATTCATACCTGACCCTAGTCAGGTATTTTGTTCCGAAAACCGAGCAGGTTTTCGGAAGTTGCACTCTGTAGACACCATACGGAGGCAGGTCGAACATTGCAAAAGACCTCCTGCCTATGCTCACCGAGTGTAAGGTTAGGCAAATTCGCCCCAACGCGAACGCCTTTCTATGTAGACGGCTACAGGTAGCCAGTCTGTGTTAAATCGTAGGTGAGGAGACCACCTGCTGGCGCGGCTTTCGGTGGCGAATAGATAAAAGGTCTCCCAAGCGGTCTCCAATGCCTGCTGGTCGAATAACGATATGCTCATTACAATCCTTTCTTTATCTCGTATCAGTGTTGTGTGGAGTATGGATGCTCTGCTTCTCAAGCGACCACCGAAAGCAGAGCATCCATACTCTATATACGCGCCAGTGAAGCGCACCTGCCTATGCCTTCACTGGCGAATTGGCTCCGCTCATTAAACCACCTCCCTGCGTAATCGCCGCCATCCCCCTTTTTGAGGCGTGTATAAACGCTAATTCCGAAGCGTTGGGACGCGCCGCAGTCAATCGCCGAAGTTCGCTCTCCCGATACACTACGCGCCCCTCAAGCAGTCCATGCTCATCTAGGGGCAGTTCCAGACCGTCTTCCGCGCAGACTATCACCTCGCCGCCTAGAACCTTCGAGCGGACAAGCAAGAACCCTTTCTCACCGAAAACTCTTGGCATCAGTTTCGCAGGTTCGCAATTTTCTAAGGGTTCTGGAAAACTGCGACGCTGGTTGTCTTCTTGCTCGGCTAACAGGAGTGCGACGACAGCCTCTTTCTTTTCACGGAGAATGGCTTTATCGGCGGCACTCAATGCCCCTCGCGGTACATCGTATCGTAGGCGCTCACCTTCAAGCCAAAGGTTTCCGTTCCGCGCTCTTATGGAGTGTATTAGCGTGTTCACGTTCAAAGGTCTCCTACCTCCCTTGCTAACTGGAACCACCTCGCACCGCGTTCTCGTATCTCCACCGTGAGAACTCCCTTAGCGACGAGGGAGGTGAGTGCGATGTCAATGTTCCTCTCGCCTATCTGTTCCTGAGACAGGGCGACCTGAATCTCTTGTCGTGACCGCGCTTTCCCGTCAAGCAACAATACCTCAATCTCGCCTTCTGCGATGGTGGCTTTGTCGGTTTTCCCATCTCGATTCTGGCTTTTCCAACTGTCGAAAGTGTCCAGTTCAAATCTGTCTTGCCCTGCCATTCGCAGGTATTTGCTGGACTGACCAAAGGTGTTCGGGCGGTCTTTCGCTATCTGCAGCCGACAAATATCGCGCCTTTCACGAGTTTGTCCGGTGAAGGTGTCATCGTCTACATCCCCTCTGGACTTCGCTCGGAACACCATACCCACATCCGCCGCCCCAAGTCGCGCCGAAGCCCCTCGTCCGTAGTTGCCCGAAGCGTCCTTGCCAGTATGGTGAGCCGCAAGGATGCAAGCCCCTGTCGCTCTACTCAGCGCCGTCAACGCTTTGCCGTGTCTAGCCGCCTCAGCGTTATCGTTCTCTTGCTGAGTGTTGAAGAGGTTCGCG
>CAIJLM010000137.1 GCA_903821495.1 uncultured Chthonomonas sp.
GACGAACCCACCTGATGCTACCCGAAACCTACGAGGTCAATGATGTCGCGCATGGTCAACTTGCAGAGTACGCTGGCGTTCCCAAAGGGTTCTATGACCGTCTGCGGAACGCTTCGGAAGACCTGCAAGTCCCCACCCTCTCCGAAGCCCAACCCAGTGAATCGCCGCTTTTTGATGTCATGCTCAATCGCCTCTTGGAGAGCAAAGGGCAAGACACGCGCTTGGTGCGGACGCTGGACGGGAAAGCCCGTGCCTTCCTCTCGGATAGTTTCTCGGTAGACTTGGATAACTTTGATGTCTTTCAAGTCGCCGCAAGGGCTCTCATCGAGGCGGGTTTGGAGCCTGATAATGTTGTCTCCTGTGAAGTTACGGAGCGGCGGCTTTACCTGAAAGTCGTTAGTCCCAAACTAGAGGCGACGATTCAGCCCTCGAACCTGCATCGCCGACACGGTGAACACTACATCCTGAAAGAGCCGCAGGTGGTGCAAGCGGGCTTCGTCCTGATGAACTCGGAGACGGGCTTAGGTAGTCTCTGCGTCCAGCAGGTGGTCTACAAATTGATGTGCAC
The DNA here is from genome assembly GCA_903821495.1 of uncultured Chthonomonas sp. Classification (GTDB taxonomy): domain Bacteria; phylum Armatimonadota; class Chthonomonadetes; order Chthonomonadales; family Chthonomonadaceae; genus CAIJLM01. Next base: position 569 of record CAIJLM010000137.1, read on the forward strand.
CAACCTCTGGATTCGGGAGGATGCCTATCGTCAGCGCCATATCGGGCGGGTTCTGGAGGCGGGTGAGAATGGCTCTGTCTATCGGAGTGATACTCGCCTTGCGGATGCCCATGCCAGACTACTCAAAGTGCGCGACCATGTTTCTTCTGCATTAGACGAGACGCGCTTTCGCGCCCTTGTCGGAAAGATGCAGGAAACAACGGAAGTCCGCCTTGAGGGGAATATAGAGCGGGTGGTTGAAGTTACGGGGCGCAAGTTCGGGCTTTCGCAGGAGGAGAAGAGTTCTGTACTCAAAAACCTTATTGAAGGTGCAGACTTATCGCTCTGGGGCTTGACCAACGCCATCACGCAAACCGCCCAAGAAGTGGAGAGCTACGACAGAGCGACGGAACTGGAAGCCATTGGCGGACGATTCTTTTCGCTACCAACACCAGAGGTCAGGGAGTTGGCGAAAGCTGCTTAAGTCTATCCTCATCTCATTTTTGCCGTACATTCTCCAGAGTGTACGGCTTTTTCGTGTAAAATAAAAATGTAAATAACACCCATGCTACCTTGATGATGATTCAAGGTACAATACAAACCCATAAGCCACACAGAAATGACTGTACCTGCCTCAACGGATAAAAAAATTGCCGATAGACGTGATGTTCTACAAGGGATTTCCTGCTAGAGTGGCTAACAATCCCCTAGCATCAAAAATGACAGGTGTTTGCCCCTAGCCTATGAACCTGACCGACTATCACGCAATCTTTTTTGCACATGAGATAACCAAGCGAAGCTCTTCCGATAGTGTGGAGAAACTGGCTCACGTTCTCGCTGATGCTCAAGTTGACCTGAATCCACACCAAGTGGAGGCGGCTCTTTTTGCGTTCCGCAATCCGTTTTCAAAAGGGGCGATTCTTGCGGATGAAGTCGGACTTGGCAAAACGATTGAGGCGGGTCTCCTCCTCGCTCAAAAGTGGGCGGAGAGAAAGCGCCGTCTCCTAATTATCGTTCCGGCGAACCTCAGGAAGCAGTGGAGTCAGGAACTGGTAGATAAGTTCTATCTGCCTTCTACTATTTTGGAAGCAAAGAGTTTTAACGAGGCGATTGCACAGGGCAACCTCAA
>CAIJLM010000138.1 GCA_903821495.1 uncultured Chthonomonas sp.
CCCTCCTCCCGAAACGGAGAGGGGCTACTTGACGGGCGGTTGCGGTCTATCAGAGGTTATCAGAGAACAGAACCCAGTTGCGATTTTAGTCGCCCCCTCCCATTTTGGAAAGGGGCTGGCAGTAATCTGAACTACGCGCCGTTCTGCTTCGCATGAACCAGTTCGACGTACTGCTTGAGGACTTCTTCCTCATGCGAGAACGACCATTCGGAGCCGTCGGCGTGAACATCGGCTTTGAGTTGTTCGAGGTCTTGTCGAATCATCATCTGTTCAATGGACTGACCGGAGGGAATCATCGGGTAGACGTTCTCTGTGGTCGGTATCACGCAGTCTATCACGACGGGGCGGTTTGTGACCGCTTTGGCGTTGGTTATCGCTTCGTCGAACTCGGCGGGGGTGGTGGCGCGGAAGCCTACGCCGCCATACGCCTCTACCAGTTTCACAAAGTCGGGGGATGCGGCGAGGTCTACCTGACTGAAACGCTCAGAGTAGAACATCTCTTGCCACTGTCGCACCATTCCCAGCGCATGGTTGTTGATGACAACAACGACGATATTTCTCTCATAGATGGTGGCGGTCATCAGCTCTTGGGTCATCATTTGGAAGGAGCCGTCTCCTGAGATACAGACGACGCGCTTATCGGGGTTCGCGAAGGCGGCTCCGACAGCGGCGGGTAGCCCGAAGCCCATTGTGCCGAGTCCGCCGGAGGTTATCCACTGATAGGGTCTACGCGATTTGAAGTACTGCGCCGCCCACATCTGGTGTTGCCCGACATCGGTGGTCATTATGCACTCTTCGCCGAACACCTCCGAGACTTTCTCTATAGCGTACTCCGCATACAGTTTACCATCTCTGGGGTAGAGAAGCGGAAAAGTTCGCTTCCATTCGATAATTTGGTCGTTCCACTCTGTCCAGGGCTTCGCCTCTACAAATTTGATAAGCTCTTTGAGAACGGTTTTCACATCGCCGACGATAGGCACGTCTGGTACGATGACTTTGCCGATTTCGGCGGGGTCTATGTCTATGTGAATGATTTTGGCTTTGGTCGCGAAGGTATCGGGGTTGCCCGTAACGCGGTCATCGAACCTAGCGCCTACCGCAATGAGCAGGTCGGATTCGTTGACGGCGTGGTTCGCGTAGGCGGTTCCGTGCATTCCCAGCATACCGAGGCTGAGGGCGTGGGTTTCGTCGATGGCTCCCTTGCCGAGCAGGGTGGTGGTGACGAGGATATTGGTTTTTTCCGCGAGTTCGGTCACTTCGTTTTGCGCGTTGGATAGCACCGCGCCGCCGCCAACGTAGAGTACGGGGCGTTTGGCTTCGGCGATGAGTTGCGCCGCCTTCTTGAGTTGCAGTTCCGGCACGCGAGCGTTGGGTCCCGCAGGTTTGTAGGAGGGGATGGAGACCTGTTTGGGGTAGTCTTTCTCCGCGTTGAACTCAATTTTGTTTTTGCTCACATCGAGCGGAATGTCTACCAGCACGGGTCCGGGGCGACCTGTTCGCGCTAGATAGAACGCTTGGGCGATGGCTTCGGCGAGGTCTTCGGTGCGCTTCACGAGGAAGTTATGCTTTGTGATGGGCATGGTGATACCGGTGATGTCGGCTTCTTGAAACGCATCTTTGCCTATGACGGTGGTGCGTACCTGCCCGGTGAGGGCTACCATGGGTATGGAGTCCATGTAGGCGGTGGCGATTCCGGTGACTAGGTTGGTAGCGCCGGGTCCTGATGTGGCGAGACATACGCCGACTTTGCCGGTAGAGCGGGCGAAGCCGTCCGCCATGTGCGCGGCTCCCTGTTCGTGGCGAACGAGGACGTGTTGAATATCTTTGCAGTCGAAAATCGCGTCGTAAATCGGTAGCACGGCTCCGCCGGGATAGCCAAAGATATGGGAGACGTGTTCTTGTCGAAGACACTCCAGCAGGATTTCTGCGCCAGACAGTTTCATAATGGTAACTCCTCTTCCTCAACAGCCCTCCGCTTTGGAGGGCGCTTACAACCTGTGAAACACAAAAATACCCCTCATCCCCAAGGGACGAGAGGCGAATAATCGCTCACGTGGTACCACCCTTGTAATCGGCTCATATTGACGAAATATGCACGTTGGGCTTATGCCCTGCCGACCACTTGAAAGCGCGATATCGGGCGCGACCGGGTGTTCCTACTTACAGGGGTAGCCTGTGTTCAGAAGCCTGCTCCGAGGGGAGATTCAGCGTAGTTCCCTGTCGCCTCGCACCGTCCGGCGACTCTCTGAAAGGGAGCTAGACCTACTAGCCTCATCTAAGCATTACGAATTTTGCAATGTTGTGGATATTATAGCGCCTTTTTTCTTGTTTGTCAAGTTAAGGTTTTGTGAAGAGGTTGGGCGGGGATATGGGAATTTTTACTTAACCTCACCCAACCTTTGTATTGGTTTCGTGTTTATTGCGCTGGAGTTTCAACTCTGCTGAAGTTTGCATTGGGGAAACGTTTTTGTGCATCATGGAGGGCTTCATTGAAATCTGCCGTGGAATCGTAGGCAAAGCCAGTATACATAACGTTTGTGATATTTTCTTCCGGAACACGGAGGATGTTAGCAAGATCCGCGAATTCCGTACCGTCGGTCGAGCGGTACGCGATGGCTCCGATAGATTGCCCCCACGCAACTACAATCTCGCGCTGTGGAATGTCTACTTCAAGACGGACGGGCAATCCAGCATCTCTCAAGTCGTTCTCCGCCTCTGCGAGCGCCCGTGTGAACTCATACCTTTGCTCGGGGTAACGGTCGGTCTGCACCATCAGGATGTAGTCGCCATTCCGCTGAATGACCGCGTCAGGGTCGAATTTCGCGTGTGTGCCGTCCGGCATCACACTCTGTAACACTTCCTGTATCTGTGCAAAATTCTCGGCGGTGAAACCGACATATTCACTCATGAATACCCTTCCTTCCTTGCCCGCACAGCCTTAGCGATTGTACGTGCGGCACCAAGAGCCTTGTGTGCAACATCAGTCTGAACAGATAGTCGAGGGTGGTAGTCTGCGCTTAACCTGTAGGCATAGAGAGTACGTATATCCGCACGAATCTGCTTACGCAGGGTGAATCCAAATTCATTCTGTAGGTGATTCCCCACCAAATCGGAAAGAGACGCATGACCTGGTCCTTCACTATCCTCATGGAAAGTTATCTCTGGTTTCATCACGAGAAGACTTGCAAGGAAGGCGTAGGCGGCATAGTAACTGCGGCTCACACAACTCCGGCAACGCTTTTCAGAGTACAGATGTTCGGCAGCCAACAATGCGTCTTCACCTACATCGAGCCATGCACTGGCAATGGCTTTACGATCTTCCTTTTTCATGTTTCTCCTCTGAACGGGAGCGGAATTGGCATGACTGCCACGTTCGTTATCCGCCCTCAGTGGTGCGGAAGAGGACAGCCTTCCTATAGTTGCAATACAGAAAGGCGCGCATCTTAAGGAAGTCTCCTTCCAAAAACAAAAACCCACGAACCGGAGTCCGTGGGGGCTTACGGTATACCGTAAGGGATCAATACTAAATTATAAACGAAAACCACAAAAGAGTCAATACCTTGTTTTGCGAGAGTTCACGTGAGTTGAGCGCCACAACTCCCTTTCAAACTCTCCGTAGTGGACGATGCTACCACCCTTCTTCCTCCAGTTCGTTACGACAGAATCCTTATTCGTTAGGCTGGATAGCCCAAGGAACCAAGTCGGGATAGAACGCGGAAGGGTTTGTTATGCGATTATGATATGGGCCACTATAGCCCATTAGCTTCAGGATAGCCAGTTCTATATAGTGCATACTCAACTGCCATGCCTCGTAAACTACATAGATGGAGTGTGCCTGACGCTTCTCTCTGTTTGCCTTTGTCGGATGCATAATACTATTACGGATTGTTGTGATAGCCTCAGGTCCAGAAGCGCTAGGGAAACACCCATTCAATTTCGATAGCGATGCGGGAATTGACAGCGGAATACAACACCATTTCGCTAGTTCTTCAAATCTTTCACAAGCTCCTTTGAGTTTCTTGAACTCTTCGGGAGTCTTAGTCGAAGATTCCTCAACCAAAGCGACATAGGAGAGTAGCTCAAGAGCCGTCTGAGCATTGATTAGCGCAACGTCATCGTGCAGGACGGGATTGCTTAACGCATAGAGGTTTACAGCCAACCGTATCCATGACTGTTTATCAGGGTCTTTCCACAAGGAGAAAAACCCCTGGGCTAACTCAAAGCACTGGAATGGATATAAGTGCGCGAACCATGTCGTGATATGTGCGGCAGGCGTGACTATTTGTGCGCCCCACTCTTCCCACAAGGGAACGCCTGAGTAAGACAGTCCTTTCGGCAGAATGTAACCACATCGATTCCCTTTTACAAAGGAAAAGAGCCAGTATAGATATTCTAGAATCTCCTTTGCCTCTTTGGAGCTAAAGAGGTTATTGTCCTTACGGCGCAATATGCCGATGTGCGTGATGGCAAACCCGCTTGTTGCTTTGGCTTCTTTCAGGAGTTCTGAAATATTGGGAAACTGGTCAAGGGTGATGTGCCATTTGTCAAACTCAAAGTCAATACGTCCAGTCCAAGTATGACAGTCAGCGCCCTGTTTGGGGTGAATTCTCTTACCCCAATATTCAACAAAGTTTAGCAAGTGGAATTCGACTCTTCCGAAGCTTTCTGCGGATCCGTCCTCTTTTAAGCAAGAGTATTCGAGAGAACTTCCATTTAGCTCTCCCGAAACTGAAATGGAATTAGAAATGTGCGTCGTTGACACTATAGCATCGGCGGAACAACGCCTAGATGGAATCTCAACCTTGATTTCGCTAACATCAGGGAGCATTTGCGAAATCTCAACCCTAAATTGAACTCTTGGCGATGGCAACAAGGATAATTCAACAACTCCGCGCCCAGCAACGCTTGCGGTTGCAGTGTGAAGGACCAACTCTCCTTCGTAGAGCGGAATAGGTTGGTTGACACCATGATTAGCGAATCGGCTCAATATCGGAATATCGTTGTATCCCCGTTCATTTTCGATTAATATGTCCACCTCTTTGCAATAATCTCCGTCAGCGTATATATTTTCACAGTCTATTTACCTATAGGACAGAACTCGTCTCAAGGAAGTTGCATAAAGAATAGACCTCTTACATAATCGAAAGGCGACAGGCTTATCTGCCCGATGAGATAGTACAACGCTGGAATGTCGCCGCCTGTCAGGGTAGTCGTTGCGGAATGTTGAGGTGTTGGTCTATTGTTTCGATAGAGGCGGGCGCGATAAGGCGGTCAGGAAAGACAACGAGACAACGCCCCTCAAAGGACTGCGTGGAAGGGTAGCGAATCGCCTGAAAAACGCCACTGTCAAACACCGCTTGCCCCAATGTTTGAGTCGCTACGCTATGCCCACGCGACTGCGCCAGCCGCCAGGGGCGAAGTAGCTCCTGATGGCTTGTATCTAGCGTTTGTTGGAGGGCGATATCCGTAATGTCCAGAATACTATTGAGGCGTACACGCACAGAAATCAGAACTGTCGGCGGTAGCGGCGGCGCATCCGCTGTCGCGCCTGACCACGCTTGGGTGTGTACCCGATTGGCTTCCGCGTAAGCCGTCTGCGGGTCGTGCGCGAGGTACAACGAAGCGGGTCCGCCAATCGGCGTATACCGCGCCCCTACTCGCCGCGCCCCCTCGCTAAAAAGGGGCAAAGGCTGAGGATAGGGCGTAGGTTGGTGAAAGCCGAAGAGGGCTTCCAAATCCACAGCGCGAAAGAGTACGCCCTTGAAGGATCGGGGCGGCAGGAGCGGCAAGGCTTTTCGCAGTTCTGATTCGTTCAGCATCAGGAAGGCTCGCCGCACGCAACGGCTTCGAGAAGTTCCGCAATAACCCTCCCCTCCCCGTTCAGGAGCAACGTCATCGGCATCTCATTCTCTAGTTCCGGGTTGCTCGCTTGCATCCATGTTCGTAGCCCCGTTTCCGACCCCGTCAGGCGTAGCAGAAGAGAGGCTATTCGCTCATAGAGACTCAGGGCGGGTTGAAGCGCTAAGGAGGTAGGCGTTTTATGCACGGACTGCTCTGAGCGCCCAAGAGAGCGCGCTAAAGCCGCCAGCGACACGCCATAGAGAGCGCTGACTTCACGAGCGTCAAGACGACCATTACTGGCGTGGAGGCGTGGCGTGGTGTGTCGCAGAGCGGGATGAAGGGGTGGAAGAGCCGCGCTATCCGCGTTTTGAGGAGTGTTTTTCCGCCCTTCGCCTTGCGCCAGTAGACGATTAGCGCGTAGGCGAAGTTCACGCGGGTTGTCCGTGTCCAGAATGAAATCAACGTTAGGGCGTTGCAGGGCGTTGTGGAGGCTTTCTATATCGCTCGTATTCGTTCCGGCAAGATAGAGTACGCCTGTTCCCGGCATCGTTTCGGGAAGATGTAGCAGTACGTCCGTCTTAGGCGCGTCCACACCTGACAAGTCGTAAATGACCAGTGCGAGAGACGTACTACGCCGTGCATGAAGGAAAGTCAACCACTGCTTCCGAACGATATGAACGGCGGCTCCTTCCAATCCTTGGTCAATAAGATGAGAACGCCTCTGTCCCGCCCCTACAATAAGTACCTTGCTCATCGCTATCTCCCTTTCATAAAAGATGACTGCCTATATTATCATACCCTGTTATCAACTTTTCTTCAACTATTTATCAATCTAATCTGTCGAAGGCTGGAAGGTCGTCGCCCGATACACGAGCGCCCACCGCTCACGAGTTCGTTCCCGCGCCCAGAGGTCTTTCCAGAAGTTTGGCGTTACAGGGATAGCGTCGCCGTCTGTTTAGGGTCATCCCCCCTGCGCTACCAGTTGCGATACCGCTCGCTTCAGTAGCCTTCTGCCCCATAGAGTTAAGCAAACGCACCAGATAAGCGCGTGTAGGAACACCCAAACGCTCTCCGTAGGCGAAATGTTACCCGTATAGAGGCGTATAGGGGTGTCGAGGATATGGCGAAAGGGCAGGAAGTAGACGACGGGTTGAAACCACAGTGGAAAGAGCGGAAGTGGAATCATCATACCGGAAAAGAGAAGGGTAAGGGGAATGGAGAGGCGCATCACTCCCTCGCTGGCAAGGGTGTAGAGGAGCGCGATATTCAGAAGGCAGACGAGCGCCGCGATAATCGCTACGCCGCTCGCCACTCCCCCTAAAAACAGAAGGGAGGATGCAAAGGTAGCGGGCGGTTTTAACCCGAAAAATAGCCCCGCCGCGATAAAAAGCGGAATGGAGCGCAGAGTAGCGGGCGCGAGTCGGCAGGCGATGGCGCGAGCGAACCAGTACCAGTAGAGGTCTATCGGGCGAATGAGTTCGTAGGCGATAGAGCCGTTGCGAATCTTATCCGCCACTTCGGGGCTGGCGCTCCAGTAGGTCAGCGCAAAGAGCGCCTGTACCAACCAGAGATAGGTGATAACATCCGGGAGCGAGAGGGGCTGAACATGGGTGGAGGACTCGTAGAACGCCGTGAAGATAGCCATGCGGATAAGTCCCCAGAAGAGTTGGGTTCCAAAGCCCGCCCACGCCCTTGCGCGGTACTGTAGAAGCACTCGGAACTGCGCCCCGAAAACGGTCATGTAGGGCTTCACGAGAGATGCTCCTCATACAGTCGGGCGATTATCTCTTCGATGGGCGGGTTCTCCACAAAAAGGTCTCGAATAGCGACCTGCGCCGCGACGCGCTGAATTAATTCGGCGGGCGAGATAACTTTCGGGTCGAACTGAAGCGTTACCTGACTGCCCTCGCGCTTCCAGATGGCGACGGAAGGAATGTCTATCTGCGCTTCCGAGTCTTCGAGGTCTATGCGGAGTCGGCGTTCGCGGTTCACGGTTTCGCGTAGGTCGTTCAGCGTCCCGTCCCGTAGAAGCCTCCCCTTCCCAATTACAATAACGCGGCTACAGAGGGCTTCGATGTCGTCCATATCGTGCGTAGTTAGGATGACGGTTACGCCGTTCTTGCGGTTCAGGTCGCGTATGAATTCGCGAACCGCCAGTTTCGACACCGCGTCTAGCCCGATGGTAGGCTCATCGAGGAAGAGGAGGCGCGGCGAGTGCAGGAGCGTCGCGGCGAGATCGCATCGCATACGCAAGCCCAAACTGAGTTGGCGCACGGGCATATCCAAGTACGGCGCAATTTGCAGGCGGTCTATCAGTTCGTCTCTCGTCTTCTGGTAGGCGCTCTGCGACACGCGGTAGATGTCCTTGAGCAGGTCGAACGATTCGATAACGGGCAAATCCCACCAGAGTTGGGTCCGTTGCCCGAACACAACCCCGATATGCCGCACGTACTCGCTACGCTCTTTCCAAGGGACGAAACCCATCACCTCGACTCGCCCGGAATCGGGAACGAGAATGCCGGAAATCGTCTTTATGGTGGTGGATTTTCCCGCGCCGTTGGGTCCGATGTAGCCTACCAACTCTCCCTCTTCGAGTGAAAAGGAGACGTTATTCAGCGCCTCTACGGTGTTGTAGGTTCGCTTGACTAGCCCGCGAATGGCTCCCAATGTACCGGCTTGACGCTGGGAGACCTTGAACGTTTTGGTTAGGTTTTCGACGATAATTTGCGGCACGGCGTTGGTTTCTACTCTATCAGGCGTGCGGAATCGGGGTCGAGATAGAGGCGGGCGGCGGGGTGGTTTTGAAGAATGGAGGCGGGCGCGAATGGGTTTACCTCGCTCTGTAGAGTGAGTTTGACGGCGTTCGCCTTCCGCAAGTCGGGTACGCTACAGACTATCTCCTTCGCCTTCATTATCTGCCGAATGGACATAGAAATCGCCTGTGTAGGAACCTCTTCCAGCGTCGCGAACCAGCCCTCGCCCAGCTGCTGACGGCGGCACGCCTCGTTCAGATTGACCACGATATAGGGGGCTTCGGTCTTGAAATCGGCGGGGGGGTCGTTAAAGGCGAGGTGTCCGTTCTCGCCAATGCCCACGAAAGCCACGTCTATCGGGTACTGCGCGATGAGCGCATTGAGGCGAAGACACTCGGCGGCGCTGTCCGCTTCGCCGTGTATGAGATGGAAGGCGCGTAGCGGGGTAGGTAGGCGTTGTACAAACCGCTCTTGAAGGTACTTGCGGAATGAGGCGGGGTGCGTGATGTCCATTCCAACGTATTCGTCGAGATGAAAGGCTGTGACCGCGCTCCACTCCACGCCCCGCTCTTCAAGTAACGCGGAGAGCATCTCAAACTGAGACGCGCCCGTCGCGAGTATGATGTTCGCCTCCCCGCGCTCGGCGATAGCGTGGCGAATACACTCTGCGCCGAACTGCGCGGCTTGTCGTCCTAACTCCTGTTTGTTTTCGCACTTGATAACCTGCATGGCGGTTTCTCCTCTGTCCGTATTGTCGCACACTCGCGCCAAAATCGCAAGACTATACCCGCCAGCGCTTTTGGGATTAACCGCGAGATAGGAGTACGAAATGCGATTCTACCGCGAAACACGCGAAAAAGCGCGAAAAAATGCACAATCCAATCAATACGACTAGCGCGATAACTCCTCAAAGCTCAAACAACCTGATACCCAAATCAGGAGAGGGGCGGCTAGAGGTGTTTTTGAATTTCGGGCGGGAAGTCGCGGAGGGGCAGGTTGTCCTCCTTTCGGAAGAGAGGCAGAGTAGCGTCTGACTTGAGTGCGCGGAGGTACTGCGGTCTCTTCACCTGCTCGTCATTCACCCAGTACTGCGGATAGCCGCGCCGTAGCCTGTCTTTGAAGTTCCAACTGCGCTCGATTCCGTGCCGCTTGCCCTCGAACCACTGGACTTCCTGATGAAGAACGCCTTCGCTAAAATGCCACTCGTAGCCATGCCGTAGACCCGCCACTTTGTAGTAGACTTCACTCAGGTATTTACCCGTCTCGCTGTTCTCCTGCCACCAGAGGTCGATTCCCGTGCCATGCTCCATTGTGTACTGCCCCATAAGGTTTCCCTCCCTGTCCCACTGCGAGGCGGTTCCATGTATGCAACCATTCTCCGACGGCTCTCGCCACATTAGCCTACCATCATCCCAACGATACGCCCATCCATGTTGCCCGCCGTTGCGGAAAGCGACCTCCCACTCGATAACGCCACTGTAGTCGAAGCCGCGCCTTCCGACCAACTCCCCCGCGACGTAGTAATCAATCTCCGTCGGCGCTTTGTTGGGATGTTTTCCCTTGACTTTCGGGGTAGCCTCTTCGGGGATGCTGGTCTGGTAGTCTGGATTGTCGTCTATCGTCACTGTAGCGCCTCCCGCACTCGCCCCTTCGCCTCGCGCAAAAGAGTTCGCGCTGTCTCTACGTCACCGCTCTTTATCAGCGTAACAATCGCGGTTTTGACCTCGCCGTTCGCCTGTTCCAGAGCCTCTTCCGCTTGCAGTTTGTCCGCTTCCGTCGCCGCCATCACAATGCGAAGCGCCCTATCTCGCAGTTTGAAGTTGGTAGCGCGAACGTCCACCATCAGGTTCCCGTAGACTTTTCCGAGGCGAACCATCGTCGCCGTCGTCAGCAGGTTAAGAACCATCTTCTGCGCCGTTCCCGCTTTCAGGCGCGTGGAACCCGTTAGGGCTTCCGCGCCCGTTACGGCGCATATCGCTATGTCGGCGGTCTCCTCCAGTGTAGAGCGGGAGACATTGACCACGCAGAGGGTCGCCGCGCCAATGCGCTTCGCCTCCTCAACCGCGCCTATCACGTAGGGGGTGCGCCCGCTCGCCGCAATGCCGCAGACCACATCCTGCGCCGTTATTCCGCGTTCGCGTATCTCTAGCGCCCCCGCTTCCGGGCTGTCCTCCGCGCCCTCGATGGAGGTCGTCAACGCCGTTAAGCCCCCCGCGATAATCCCCTGCACAAGTTCCCGCGAGACCCCAAACGTCGGCGGGCATTCGCTTGCGTCTAGTACGCCCAACCGTCCGCTTGTCCCCGCCCCCACATAGAAGAGCCGCCCCCCTTCCGAGAGGCGACTCGTAATTATCTCCACCGCCTGAACGATTTGCGGGAGCGTTTTCTGAACGGCTTCGGCGACGGTGAAGTCCTCCGCGTGAAGCGTTTCTACCAGTTCGGCGACGGTTAGCGCGTCCAGTTCGGCGGTGCGGGGGTTTCTGCGCTCCGTTTCGAGGTCGGCTAGGTTCTCGCGCTCTTGCGGGTTCACTTGCGGTTCGGCTCCGCTATCAGTCGCTCAACGTACTTGCCGAGCATATCGCACTCGATATTCACTATATCCCCGACGTTGCGAATGCCTAGCGTGGTAACGGCGCGGGTGTGCGGGATAGTCCAAACCGTGAACGAGTCGGCGTTCACGTCCACTACCGTTAGGCTCACGCCGTCCACCGCGATAGACCCCTTCTCCACGAAGTAGCGATGCAGACGGTTGGGTATGCTTATCTCCATGACGACAGCGTTCTCGGCAGTGGTCAACGAAACTACACCTCCTACGCCGTCAATATGCCCCTGCACGAAGTGACCGCCTAGCCGCGCCCCGACTTCCAGCGAACGCTCTAGGTTGACGGGAGAGCCGGGAACGAGCGCCCCTAGATTCGTGCGCGAGAGGGTTTCGGGGATAGCGTCGAAGGTCAGTTCTGCGCCCGCCAGCGCAACGACGGTGAGGCAACAGCCGTTGATAGCGATACTATCGCCTAACTGCGTTCCCGCGTGTACGATGCCAGCGCGAACCGTGAGTTTCGCGGTGTTACCCTCGATAGTGCAGGAGACGACCTCTCCCATCTCTTCCACAATGCCTGTAAACATGAGTGACTTCTTTCTTTTTCGCGAGATACTGCGCTCTAGTCAGGCGACATCAAAACTAACATTCTCCTAATTCAGGGCAAGAAAATGGGGGTTCGGGCTTCTCTATTGGACATCTATCGCGCCGCAATACATCTGCAACAACAAGCCGCTACTCTCGCAAGCGAGGGTCGAAAGCGTCGCGTAGCGCGTCGCCCAGAAAGTTCACCGCCATCACGGTCATCGCAAGCGCGACGCTAGGAACAATCAGCAGGTAGGGCTTGGCTGCCATGTCGTTGAGCGAACTGAAAATCATGCGCC
>CAIJLM010000139.1 GCA_903821495.1 uncultured Chthonomonas sp.
CATAAGATGCAACAGACCTAGAGTGGTTCCGACGGGAACTCCTTCTAGGACTTGCGTGAACAGCGGCAATATACGGTAGACTAGAGAGGACATCAGGCGCTCCAGGAAGAGGATTTGTTTGGCGACTTAACTCTACCTCAGAAGATGCCTGATGTCGTAACACGTATTTTGTCTACATACTTTTACCGGAAACTAAAGTTGATAGACCCTACAGGACACTTTTTACTAAACTAAGGAGAGATGGCTTGAGCGGAAAAGACCGAATTATTGTCGCATTAGACGTAGAGACCGGAGACCGTGCCGTTGAGCTAGTTCAACGGCTCAAGGGTCGTGTCGGCGTATTCAAAGCGGGCTTGGAACTGGTGACAGCGGAGGGCGTGCAGGTTCTCAAGAGGATACGAGATGCAGGAGCGGAGCGTATCTTCTACGATGCGAAACTCCACGACATTCCCAACACGGTAGCCGGAGCCATGAAGAGCGTGACTCGGCTCGGAGCGTGGTGCGTTACCGTTCATGCGATGGGAGGGGAGGCGCAGTTAGAAGCCGCTGTTAAATCTGCATGGGAGACAGCGACGCAGGAGAGTCTACCCCGCCCCAAAATCCTCGCCGTTACCGTTCTCACCAGTATTAGCGCCGATGCGCTCGCCAACGAACTTAGAGTCGGGTTATCTGTCTCTGAATACGTTGCGGAACTCGCAAAGATGGCGCAACGGGCGGGATGCGACGGGGTTATCGCCTCTCCGCATGAGATAGAGGTGGTCCGCGCCGCCGTAAACGACCCAAACTTCCTGATAGTCACGCCCGGAGTGCGCCCCGCAGGAGCCGATAAGGGAGACCAAGCCCGCGTTATGACACCCTCCGAAGCGATACAGCGTGGCGCAAACTACCTCGTGATAGGTCGCCCGATAGTCGCCGCGCAAGACCCTGTAGCCGCCGCCGACAGAATTGCAGAAGAGATTTCACAGGCGCTTTCATGATGTTACGGGTTATTTTGAACAGTCGAGAAGAGACCCTAAGGCTTGGTATGACGCTGGGAGAGCGGGCGGTGGATGGAACGGTTATCGCGCTTGTGGGAGACCTCGGCGCGGGTAAAACGACGCTCACACAGGGAATCGCGCAGGGACTAGGCGTTACGCACCCCGTCACAAGCCCAACCTTTACGCTTGTGCAGGAGTACGAAGGTCGCCTTCCCCTCTTTCACTGCGACCCCTACCGCCTTGAACGCGCCGAAGACCTACTCAGTTTTGGCTTCGATGAGTATTTCGAGAGGCGCGGGGTCGTCGTGGTGGAGTGGGCGGACAAGGTGAGCGATATGCTCCCTGAAGACCTCCTCGCCGTGACGCTCTCCCTCGCTCCCTCAGAAACTATTGACAGCGATAACCATCCCCGAAACTGCGAGATTGAGGCTTACGGGGTCGCCTCCATGTCGTTGCTTCTAGCCGTTAAGGAGGCTTTCGCGTGACCGATTCTCCTCTCTCCTATATTCTCGCCATTGAGACCTCTGGCGATGTTTGCGGTATCGCTCTTCTGCATGGCGAAGACGTTATCGTGGAACACAACTTCTCGCATAAAATGCACCTCTCGGAAAGGTTCATGGAGATAACCGACTTTATCCTCAAATCGGCGGGGATAGCGCTCGCCGACATCTCCGCATTCGCAGTAGGGATTGGTCCCGGCTCGTTCACAGGTACGCGAATCGGCGTTACTACCGTCAAAGTGTGGGCTGACCTATACAGCAAGCCTCTCTACGGCGTAGACAGCCTACAAGCGTTGGCGGCGGAGTTCACGGGACTAGAGGGCGTTCTGGTCGCTCCTATTTTGCCTTGTCGCACAGATGTCATCTACGCGGCGCTCTACTCCGTCACCTCTCCTATCCCACGCGCCTTAACCGCTACCGCGGCGTTTTCGCTAGACGAGTTCGCGCAAAAAACTGCGGAGGCTTCGCCCGAAAGCGTTCTGTTGTGCGGAGAGGGTTGCCGGAGGTATGGGGAGAGATTGACGGGTATGTTGGAGGCGCAGGGTGTAAGGGTATCCACTATCCCTACACGATTTCCCCGCGTAGGGGTTATTGGCAAACTAGCAGTAACTCGGTTCAGCGCAAACGAGGAGGGAGAGTCCCCAATGTCGCTAGTTCCACTCTATATCGCGCCTCCCCCTATAAGTACGCCTAAGCGCGGGTTTTCACTGGTGAAGCCTAAGCCCTAAGCGCCTCCTATCTCCCTTAAACTGTAGGAACCCTCTTACGGCGTAATCTCCACCGCCAACACCTCGTCCGCCCTGAGCGTAACCTTGAGGCTACCCCCCGAAAACTCCTTGCCATCCACCAGTGAACGGAAGCCCCGCACGCGCCCCGCCGCAAACTCCGCCAGTTTCGGGGAGAGCGTTATCTCCGCGGTTTGCGGTTGCGCGGTTAGGTTGCGGAGGGCGAGATAGCGCTTTCCGTAGCGCTCTACGCCCACGCTAGGATTATCGGAGGTCGCGTAGGTTATCGCCTCCCACCCCGCAGACGAGAGTTTTTGGATGAGAGGGAGGTACTTCTTGAAGAGCGGTCTGTCTCGGTTGTACCACTTAGGATTGTCCCAGTAGGGGTTTGAGGCGGCATCCACGCTAAACATACTCGGATACATCGCGTAGAAGAGGCAGGTCTGGAAGTACTTTTCGACGTGTTCCAGCGTGAATTTGTTGAAGTCCGTATTCATCAAAAGGAGGTAGGGCTTCTGTCCGCTCATTGTGCGCCGCAGATTCATGGTCGCGTCGCTGTCCGGTGTCCAAGTCGCGGAGGGTAGCCAGTTCACCTCAATACCCATCAAATCGAAGAGCGGCGAGAATATCGTAAAGCGCACGGGAGTCGTGTTCGCCATAAAGAACTTGCCGCGATTCCGCAGGTCGTCTCGCACGTACCGCGCAAACGAGTAGAGCGAATACCACTGTGGAAGGACGGGCGCGCGAGTCTCGGTGGAGAATGTGAGCGGGAAGGGACAGGTCAGGATGTGCGCGGGGCGATAGTCGAGCGTATCCATCCACGACTCTAGCGAATCGAGATACTCGCCGTCCAGTTCGCCGTCCGTCGCGCTCTTCTTGGGGTCATAGAGTCTGTTGGCTAACAGGAAGGAGTAAGAGAGCGAGCCTTTTGTGGGTTGCTCCTCTCCAGAGGCGAGTTCAGGGTTTGGGTTCAGCATAAAGACCACGCCGTTCGCCCACGGCTGGTTCTGGAACTCTAGGTTGTACCTGCCGTTCGCGTCCATCGTCCCGGAGTTGAGTACAGCGCGTGCAAAGTCTTTCGCCTCTCCCTTCCCCTCTTGCGCGTTCTTCTCAATGAGTTTCAGAGCGTTCTCGTAGGTGCGGGGCATATCGGGAGGCATTGGGAGCCAGTAGGAGGAGGGTTCCGTGTAGCGAAAACTGAGGATGTTCAGCGCGTCATCGGACTTGACGCTGTTATTTCCCTCGTGAAACGCAAACCCAAAGTCCTCCCTATTCTGCACTATTGCAGGATTGGTAAAGGGCATCCAGATACCCTCGCGCTTCGTGCGTTTTGTGAAAAAGGCGGAGTAGAGTTGATAGAATCGTTGCGTGGTAGCGCGGAAGCCCCAACTCGCCAGCGCGGAGGACAAACCAAACACCGTGCAACGGGCGCGGGCGCGATTGGGGGGCCAGGTCGCCGACTTTGAGGTGAGCGCGAAGTCCCAAGCGATAACGGACTGCCTCTGCGCCCCGTTGTAGAAGAGGCGAAACACACTGGGCCAGTCCATCTGATTCACAATAGAGACCCCCGACTGCCCGTTGGAGACGCACGAGTAGGGGTATAGCGACATACTGCCGATGCTACCCACATTCGTCACCACCTGATTGGAGTACTCGCCCTCCGCCTCTATCGTCTGCGCGGCGCGAATATCCTGCCCCCAGTTCCACCCTACCGCGTCTACAGGCAACGAAAAGTAGAGGGCGATAGCGCGTTCCGTTTTGCCTGTGTCCGTCACCTGCGCGTCTATACTGAGGGTGTCGTTATCGGGAGTGATTTTGGCGTTCAGCATGAGGCGCGTGTCGGGGAAAACGCCGTTCAGTTCGACTCCGCCCCCCGCTATCGGCTTCACGCTCCCTTGAAAGGGAATCATCTCGCCCTCTTTCAGCGCGTCGCGCACGTAGAAGCCACCCGCCTTCGCCCCCGCCAACTCCCTGCCGCCGCTTATCACGCCGATAACGCTCCCCGTAGCCGAAAACGTGAGCGCAAAGCCGTCTTTCGCCGTCGCTTTCAGGGCGGGCTTGATACCAGCGCGGTTCGCGCCCGTATAGGCGAGCGTCTGGCTATCGAACAGGTTTTCGCCTTTCAGCTCTCGCACGTAGAAGTCGTCGAACCACGCCGTCCCCGTATGATTCCGAAAAAGCGCGTAGACAGTCATCTCCTTCACAGGCTTCTGCGGGTGAATAAGGAGTTGCCGCCTCTCCCAGTCGTGCGTCCCCGTGTTGAACGGCGCGAACTGCCCCCACTGCGGCGTGCCGTCTTGGTACGTTATATCAATATAGAGAGAGTAGTCTCCATCACGCACTCCACTCACGCTGTCCGCTCTGCTCCACGCGGTTATCGCGATAGGCAGGGGGCGCTTCTGGTCGAGCGGAATGACGACGGAGGCTCCGCGCCTCTTTTCAATACGCGAAACGTCACAACGTATCGCCTGCTCGCCAGAGTGAAACACCACGCGGTCAACGTCGTAGCCTGCCTCGTAGGGAGACCAGTTGGGAACGCCGCCGCCCTTGCCGTCGCTACCGCCTCCGCCCTCGAAGCCCCCGTTTTTCAGAGGAGGTTGTTGGGCGTTAGCGGGAAGGCGAAGTGCGGCGCAGAGCGCGATGATGAGAAAAGCGAGGCGGGTTATGGAATGTGTCATGCCGTGTAGTCCGTTGTGTGGAGTAGTTGATAGATTGATTCTACCTCAAGCGGAGTGGGTTTCTCTCGCAATTCCGATTAGGGCGCGGACTTACATTTCACTACCCGACACATTTTGAATCGGGGTTGCCAGTAATGGTTGCCTGTTTATAGCCGCATCAAAGGAGTATCCCCTGAGCGACAACCGCTTGCATCGCGGGATTGGGCAGGAGCGTGAACATTTGCAGGAGAGCGTCTCATCCATTTTGGCGCAAGCCTTCCAAAAGCGGCTCTGGCAGTGTAGAATCTAGCAGGCGAGTCATGAGCGACGATTTTCCGTATAATTTGCGCTAACCGAGGAGCCGTTATGAAGCCACTTTTTCTTATTGCTAATCGAACAGGTGCGGAGCATCTGGATGATATAACAAAGCCGTTCAATATTCAGGTGATGGATGCGCGGACGCGGGGCAAGTATATGGTAGATGTCGGATGGGAGGAGCCCCCTTTTGTGTTGGAAGGCATCACGATTTCACAGACTGTTCTCGATGCTGTACGCTTACTCAAACCGAAGACAGCAGAAATGGTTAATGAGAAAGGAGAGGGTATTTCTGAGGACGACTGGATGCGTTACAGGCTAGAAAGGCGCAAAAGAAGTCAGGACGCGCTTGAGTGGCTTGCCGGGTATCGGGGGAAGAATCAGTTGTTGCCATTGGAGACGACGGGTGATACAGACAAAGGTTTTGCAGAGGCAGAGGGTCGTATCCAGGAAGCGCAGGAAACCCGTTCCGTTAAACTCTGCTTGAATGGACTAGGTCTTACCTCGCTCCCTGTCACCCTGTTCCAGTTGTACCAGATTGAGGAACTCCAACTCGCCTATAACGAACTAACTACGTTGCCGGAGTGCATTAGTGAACTCTACAATCTTACCTATCTGGATATATCTAATAATGAACTGATAGCTCTTCCAAAGAGCATCGGGAGTCTCCCAACTCTCCAGATACTGGACATTGGCGAGAATCATCTAGAATCGCTGGGTGAGAGCCTAGGCAATCTTGGCAACTTACAAAGTTTAATTGCTGATGGCAATAGGTTGCATTCCAGTCCTGATAGTGTCAGGCAACTCAAGAACCTCCTATTTCTTGACATAGACTATGATTAGGTGGTAGCGAAAATGAGGAACAACGGATAGTCTTGTCAGTTGCCTGCTCATCTAATATCTTTCTACATCCATAGAGGTCGGTGAAAAAAGTAGATGATACCCCGACAGACGCCACTCCCCTGGGTAGTGCAAAAGGTTACGCAAAAAGGAGCAAAAGATTATGTCGCACATTACGTATGTCTACGGATACATTCATGAGACACCCGGCACAAGAGAGTATAACCAAGGGGTATTACAAGAATATCCTTTTGATGATATTTGGCCCTTGCCAAATATATTTTCGTGTTCAAAGTCTACAAGGGGGGTAGGCATCATCACCTTTGGAATGGCTTTTAACAGTTTAGAGGATGATTGGGAAGTCTGGCAACCTGCTTTTGAACGATTATTGGCTCATCTTAAAGTGTTTTGTGTTCGAGGCGATTGGGAGCGCGATGAATTCGGCGATATGTTCTCCTTTCATTACATTTGCCTTGACGGTTATTCTAAAGAGGACAAAGAGAACGGCAAACGCTTATGGCTAAAAGTAACAAAAGACAAAAGAGAAGGTTGTCTACAGGAGTACAGCGAAGAAATCTATCTCCGTAAAACATAGGTTGCATCGTATAACTACATATCCACGGCACGCTCCCTCGTACTTACCAGATACGGCACAGCGCAGGAGGAACCGGGGTCGCCCGCGCCTTCTCGTCTTCCGAATATCCCCTTGACTTCCTAGATACCGAGTCGTATAATGAGCAAACATCTTGTATTGCAAAGAGGCTGTTTTGGGCGCAAAGAATCTCATTCCGTTCTCAGTTCGAGTCGAGTTAGCGCGTCTTCGCAGGATGCCGGAGGGGTAACCGATTGAGGTATGGGACGCTATCAATCGCAGAACAACGACGGTATACAACTCCGTATTGTAACCGATAGGATACACCATGACTTGCCACGAACGCAGATACGGAATTTACAGAAAACAGTTTACACCACCGTTTACGCTATCTATCAATATTCACGGGGACACGAGAAGGAGAAAATCTAAATCTATGGCAATAGAAGGTGTTTCGAACTTACTAGAACTGTTCAAAGGCATTCACTGGAAGTGGACGAAAGAAAAGTGGGACAAAATTGCCTCCACCTCTAACCTGCAAAGAATAGATGATTCCAGTAGGACATACTACCGCTATGATGGTTTTGAACTATATGCCCTGATTTCTGATAATAACAAGTTGTTATCAGTTACGGTCAACATTGAGATGTACTACGAGGGTTTCGAGGACAATTACGGAGATGAATATGATGCGAAAGCCGAAGAGTTCAAACAAAAATACAATGAGACGCTTGTACTTGCTATACAGACGATAGGGCGACCAGATTTCGAGGGTAATTGTAATGATGTAGGGTTTCCGCATTATGAGACGAGTAACCGTGTCGCCTTATGGAATGTCCATAGTGGTCGCCTCATGGTTCAATATAATCATGAGTACGAATTTGTGCCTTTTCGCATCACAGTTAGGGTTATCCCTCCAGAGAACTTAGAATAGCAGTCACATTGATACCCGTTCGACTCGCCCATCACGTTCGGGTACGACGCTTCAAGCAATCGGACGAGCATTGTCGGTTGTATCGGGCAGGTCACGATGGGCTACGACCCCCTTGACCGAATCGCCACCATGACCGTGCCGTCAGGGAACCTCCAACTACGCCTACGAAAGAGCCGACCAACTGGCATATACCAAGCCCCTCCCCTACAGCGCCTTGGATACAACGCAGGAGGTTATCGCCGTCTCTCCTCACACTGAAGTCAGCCCATCCCCTGAGTCAGAGGAGTCTCGCCATGGAACTACTTTGAGATTAGATGCCCGTGCAATTGCTTCAAGGCGAACGGCTCGCGTGTAGCTTTCGCGTCCGCTTCGCGGTTAATTCCAAAAAGTTCACGCTTGCCAATTCACGAGTTTTTTGCGCGTTTGGCGAGAGGCGTGGTACAATACCCTACTATGAAAAGACCGCCCCGCCACCTACAACATATCAAGCCCTTCACAGGCAAGCCTAGAGTTCGCATTAACCGCACTCCCGAACCGCCACCCGTTCGCCAGAAGTTAGCCCCGCCGGAAGCGCCTCGCGTTATCGTCATTTTCGGACCCACTTCGTCCGGCAAGACCACCCTCTCCCTAGAGTTAGCGGAGCGACTCCCAAAACTCATTGGACGCGAAATCGAGGTAGTCGGAGCCGACTCCCGGCAGGTCTATGTGGGCATGAATATCGGCACAAGCAAGGTCGGGCGAGAGATTACCGAGCGCATTCCCCACCACTGTATCGATATGCGCCCCCCCGACAAGATGGTCGGTCTGGCGGAGTATCAGGCGTTCACCCTCCAGCGCATCAAAGAGATTCACGCACGCGGCAACGTCCCTGTGATGGTGGGCGGGACGGGTTCGTATATCTTGAGCGTCACGGAGAACTGGAACGTCGGCGAAGACCTGAGACCGGGCGAAGAGAACTTCAAAGACCGGGGGAAGGGACTTGCTCTCGTTCGCGCTACCTACTTCCGCTCTACGCTTGGCATGAATAAAATCGTCACGCGGATAGATAACGCGGTGGATTTTATGATTGAGAACGGCTTGACCGAGGAGGTGATTCGCCTCTGGGAGCAGTACAAACTGTGGGAGCCGAACCGCCTACAACGCAATGCGCTGTGGCATACGCACGGCTACCGCGAGTTTTTGGAGCAAGCCCACGCCGTTGCGCCTATTCGCCTCAACCCGACTCGCAAGGAGCTACCCGCTATTGTGGAGGCGATTAAGGAGCATACTCGCGCCTACGCCCTGCGGCAGTGGAGCTGGCAGAAGAAGATGCCTCCCGTTACCCCCGTCGCAAGCGGCGCGGAGTTGGCGCGGAAAGTGCAGGAGACGGGGTTTCTTGGGGCGACGAAACCCGCGCCTTAACTCTGTCCTTACCCTCAGTTGCGATACCGCTCAGGGATTTTGGGGAATAGAAGGGGCGATTTTGTTTTAGAGGGAGGAGACAGCCGTACCTATCGCGAAATCTCCTGCGGCACACTCTCAAGTCACCATCTTCCCTACCGAAGGAGCCAAGGGCATGAAGCAAAAAAACTCTAACAACCTCGACAGGCGTTCTTTTCTCTCTGGCGCGACAGGGCTGGGCGCATTAGCGCTCGGCGCAGTCGCTCAAGCGCAGGTTCCAGACCGCGACTATAGCAAGAACGCGCCTCCTGTTCGCTACCCTGAACCCGATGTTGTTGAACTCGACAAACGGTTCAAAAAGTACAAAATAGGCAATACCCCCATCCAACGACTCCATACCGGAATGTTGTGGGCGGAGGGTACCGCTTGGAACGGCGCAGGAAACTACCTGATGTGGAGCGATATTCCTAACAACGCGCAGATGCGCTACTTGGACGAAGACGGACACGTCAGCAAACTACGCACCTCCAACTACAGCAATGGCAACACCTTTGACTGGCAGGGGCGGCAACTCTCTTGCGAACACGGAACGCGCCGCGTGGTACGCTACGAGCAGACAGGAAAAGTGACCGTTCTGGCGGACAACTGGAAGGGCAAGCCCTTCAATGCGCCCAACGACATTGTGGTGCATCCTGACGGCGGTATCTGGTTCACCGACCCCGGCTACGGCAGTCTGGGCAACTACGAGGGCTTCAAAGGCGATACGGTGATTAAAGAGGCTACCTATCGGATAGACCCCAGCGGGAAGATTGAGATAGTCTCGGACGATATGTTCAAGCCGAACGGTCTCTGTTTCTCGCCCGACTACAAGAAACTCTATATCGCCGATACAGGCTCCTCCCACTACCCGCAAGCCCCCAAGAACATCCGCGTGTACGACGTTGTGGATGGCAAAAAATTGAAGAACGGGCGCGAGTATGCGGACATGAAGCTCAAGATGAAGGACGGAGACTTCTCAGGAATGGCGGATGGAATTCGCGCCGATACCGATGGGAATATCTGGGTGGGCGCGGGTTGGGTTGGCAAGGGGTACGATGGAGTGCATATCTTCTCGCCGGAAGGCGAACGTATTGGGCAGATTCTCCTACCCGAAATCTGCGCGAATATCTGCTTTGGCGGCGTGAAGCGGAACCGTCTCTTTATGGCGGCGAGCCAATCGCTCTACGCCGTCTACGTAGAAGCGGTAGGCGCTCACATCTGTTAATTCTTAGCGGGAGCCTCGGCGATTTTCTATCACGCCGAGGCTCCCGCTATTTTTGAAATACCCGATTTGTGTTCAGAGGTAGCCTTTGTACGCGCCTCCGAGCGTTAAGTCAACGGCTCAATCACGCTGGCGGCGAAACGCTCCATCTCCTCCCGTTGCGGGCTACACTGCAAAAGAAGAAAATCTACGCCAATAGCCTCGAACTCGGCGATACGCGCCTTTACCTGTTGGGGCGTTCCTATCAGCCCGGAGCGTAGCCCGCGATTGGAGACCGAATAGTCTTCCAGAGAGACGTGTTGCTCCAACTGCGTCCCTGCAAGCCACTGTTGATAGTTGTTATACCCCGCTGACGATTGACGAACATCGGTAATACGCGATTTCTCGGCTATCGCCTCCTCCTCCGTGTCGCGAACAATGCTATACGCGGCTACGCCATACAGTAGCGGCGGCAGGTTGTGTAGAGCGCGACGCGCCCTCATGTCTCGGATACGCTCTCCGATTTTTTCTGGCGGGTCTCCGTGCATCACATAGCCATCGCATACGCGAGCAATCAGGTTTTTCGCGGCTTCCGACTCGCCTCCTGCATAGAGGGGCGGGCGGGCGCGGTTGCCGACGGGCTTGGGCTGAAGGATATTATCGTCTATCTGGTAGTAGCGCCCTGAACAGGAGAAGTTATCGCCGCTCCAAACGCCATTCAAGACATTCAGCCACTCCTCTGTACGAGCGTAACGGTCGTCATGCTTTTCAAACGGAACTCCATACCGCCTCGCCTCATCCGCCCACCACGAAGAGACCACGTTGAGCGAAAGCCTTCCCGCGCTTATCTGGTCGATGTTCGCCGCCTGTTTCGCTAGTAGCGCGGGGTTATGAAAGGTTGGACGGACGGCGACCATTATCTCCTGTTTGTGCGTAACCGCCGCCAAAGCCGCCGCTGTCGACCAAGCGTCTAGCGAAGGAGCGCTCTCTCCTTTAATGTCGTTCAGGTTAAGCTCCGCCACCAGAGTCAGGTCAAAGCCAATCTCTTCAGCGCGACGTGCGAGCGCGGAGACGTACTCCCATGTCGGAGGCATATTCTCCTCCTCGACATTCCGTAGCCATCCGCCGAAAATAGGGAGCCAGTATCCGTATCGCACTACACCACGCTCTCTTCCATCACCCAAGTCGGCTGAGAGTCGTGACGGCGACTGGTAGAGCGAATCAGCCCCATCGCCTCTGCAAGCGCCTGCGGACTATTGCCCGTTATCCGCACATCCTTCCCAGAACGCTCTCGCACGTCCGAGACGGTGAGGTCGTCTAAGAAGAGAACTCCGTCTCGCACGGCTATCTGCGGGATGTAGACTATCTGATGACACCCCTCAAACGCGCCAATCTGCTCAATAATATCGGTAGCGGTCATTAGCCCCGCAATGTGAATGTCGCCCCCAAAGAAGTTGTTGTGTATCACGCAGACATTGACATCCACTCCCTCAATCTCGTTCAAACGAGACGCGAAACCTAGCACGTTGGCGGCGGGCATCTCCGCTGTAACGAGGGTGGCGCGAACGGGCGTTGAGACGCTTACAGGCAGTTTCCGCGAGACCTGCTTCGCCGATTCGAGGAAGAGCCGCGCCGTTCCAATGCCGTCTTCCAGTTGAGGAAACTCCTCATAGTGGCTTTTATTGGGATAGGGCATCTCTGCAATGTGATACCACTCGTCCGCAAGCCACACAAAGCGCGTCCCGATTCGCTTCTGGAAAACGCGCTCCTTCTTATCAATCGTTGCAATCATCTTCCGCGCATAGTCTCGCTCCACCTTTTCGATACTAGGCAGGCGCTCCCGGAAGCGGGTCATGCCTACTGGCACTACCGCGACAGACTCCACCCCTGTCCGATTTCCCGTCACAAGGGCGTGTTCCTCCACCAGCTCGTCTAGCGTCCGCAGGAGGGCTTCGCCATCGTTCCAGCCCGGACACAGTACGATTTGGGCGTGTACGGAGATTCGATTTTCGGCAAGTTCGCGAATCTGTGGTAGTATGGGCGTCGGCTCTTTACGCCCTAGTAGTACGCGGCGCAGTTCGGGGTCTGTAGCGTGAACGGATACGTAGAGCGGCGAGAGCCTCTGTTCCAATATCCGCGCCCACTCCTCCTCGCTGATATTCGTAAGAGTGACATAGTTGCCGTGCATAAAACTGAGACGAAAGTCGTCGTCCATAAGATAGAGCGATTTCCGCATTTTCTTGGGTTGCTGATGTATGAAGCAGAACACGCACTTATTTTTGCAGGTATGCACTCTGTCCCCAAGGTCATGCTCGAACTCTAGCCCTAGGTCTTCGTCTTCGCCTTTCCGTAGGTTGACGCTGAAAGACTCGCCATCGCGCTCTAACTGTATAGCGAGGCGGGCGCTCGTAGAGTGAAAGCGGTAGTCCAGTATATCTATAATGGGCTTCTGGTTGATGCGCTGTAGGTGGTCGCCAACGCGAACGCCCTTGCGCTCGGCGATACTTTTAGGCTCGACAGCGGAGACAATAAGCGCGTTTACGTGTTTAAGAAAAATTTCCGACATAACTTGTGACTATCTCCCGATTAAAAACGAACTAAAGGTGTGCAAAGTATACCCTGTATTCGTAAGAGTTCAGGGTTGTGGGAATGAACGTAAGAGTTCAGGGTTATGGGAGTAAAAACCGCGAAACACGCGAAACACGCGAAA
>CAIJLM010000140.1 GCA_903821495.1 uncultured Chthonomonas sp.
CTCACGCCAGACTGCATCATCCAGTTGCCATCGGTGAATTTCAAGTTGAGACTCCTATGCGGGGGTTCAGATTAAGCGAATAGTTCCCCGTTCATAACGAAAACACCTGCCTGTCAATCGTGTTTTCCAACATAGTGAATGGGCGTAAGCGGGTAAAATGTTAGCGTTATACGATAATCCCCCTCAGAAAGCGATACCATGCTACTCTATCTCGTTCGACACGGACAGTCCACTAATAACGCGGGACACCCCCGCGTTGTAGACCCTAACCTCACCGAAATTGGCGTTGAGCAGGCTCTTTCAACGGGGGTACATTTCCAGACATCCGTAGTAAACCCACGCTACCTCTACACCAGCCCCATGCGTCGCGCGCTACAGACTACTCTGCGCGTTAAGGAGCCGCTCGAAATCTCGCCGTTGGTTCACCCTGACGTTTGCGAAGCGGGCGGACTGAGCGAGGGGCGGGGCATGGCTCGGATGGAGATTGAGGCAGAGTTTCCCGGCTATATCCTCAACTCCGCTATCCACGAAGAGGGTTGGGCGCTACCCGCCTTGCGAGAAGAGGTTGAAGCGGGGGCGACGCTACGCGCCATGCGGCTATGGGATATGTTGTGTCAGCGCCACGCAAGCAAAGGCGATACCGTTGTTATGGTGTCGCATGGAGATTTTGGGGGCTATCTTCTCTCTTACTTGTTCCAGAGGCATACGCTGGAGGAGGAGTTTTTCAGCCTCTACAACTGCTCTATCTCGCTTATCGAGGTCAGTCACGACGCAAGAAAACACACGCTACACTATGTGAATAGCATCGAACATTTGCCAATAGAGAGCGTTACCCGTTGATTTCAGCGCTAACTCTCCTACCTGCCCTACGGAGTCGCCGCCTTACCCGGCTGTAGACGCGCACGCTGGAGAGTTGCGCGAAGGTTCAAAATCTCTTGGTCGTATAGGGCGAAAAAAGAGGAGTAGTCGGGAACAATTAGGCGGAAGAGTCTGCCTTCCGGGGTCTCTTTGTTGGGAAAGATAGCCTTTTCGCGTTGCGCCGGGGGACGCGGCAATCCGCTCCGCACGTTGATAAAGTAGACCTCTATGGAGGTGTGAACTCGCTCTATAAACTCATGGGTCTCCGCCTCATGTTTTTTGAGGTGGCTCTGAATATCCCGCGTAAGTTTGGGGTTGCGCTTCCTGAGCGTCTCTAGCGTCTCTTTACGCTGGTTGGAACCCCGCTCTATCGCCTGTAACTCCCTATTGATACGTATCTCCTCCAAATCAAGGTGAGGCAAAAGAGAGGAGGGCGCGGAGAGAGTAGGCTCTAGTAGCGCCTTATACTGAAGGCGCTGGTCGGAGGAGCTGGCAGGAAGGGCGGCGTTGACAGAGCGCGTGACCATGCCTAGCATGGAGCTACCCGCCTTCCAACCCATAAGGCTCTTCGCCTGAATCGCTTCTCGCAAAAGCAGAGCGCGTTTCAGAGCGTTTAGCCCCTCCTCAAAACGCCCCTCCTTGAGGGCGGCGGCGTTCTCCACCGCGCAGAGCGCCGCAAGGATACGCAGTTGGGGATAGTGGTCTACTTCGGCTTGCGCGGCGAGGAAACTCTCTACGTCGGTAGCGTCTTTTTCATCGAGAATTTTGATAGGCTTCTGTAGCCCCGTTCGTAAGAGTTTCTGCGCCTCTTGAACATCGGGGTTTTTTAGTATCTCCTGCGAAATGTCTGCAAACACGCCCGCCTCTCGTACTTTCGAGAGGAATAGCGTACTCCCCATAAGGATATTTCCCGCCCGAACCAGTTCAAGGTAGCCGTTTTCAGGCGGCGCGGCGGCTTGCCCCTGCGCCAATCTGGGCAGTAGCAGACACGCGCTTAGGAAGAGACTAATACTGAAAAATCTATTTCGCAAAATTTCTGACCTCTTGGTAAGTGTTCGTAAGCTAGGGTCGGGGGTTGAAAACCCTCGACTGTGAAGCGCGCCCGTCTTTCAGACGGATTGACGGTTGCGGCTGATAGGCTTAACACTCTCTCTCGAAAAGCGCTTCGTCATCGGATATTCGCGTCTGAAAGACGCTTGCTTTATGGAGGCAGGGGTTTTCAACCCCTGACAGACTTACATCGACTCTGTAGGGTCTTCCGCCTTCAATGTGTACGCATCGGCTTCCAGACGGTAAGTGAAGGGCTTGCCTGTAAAGGGGTCAATCGCCAGTTCGCCGAGCCGTAACTCCGATAGGCGAGCGGGAAAACGCATCCGCTCCCAGTGATACCGCCGCAGAGCCGCCCGAACGCCTAGCATCTGCATACTAGCGCGTTCACGGTCGTAGCGATACGCCACCCTATCCCCAGCTATTAGAAATGTGTAAGCGACTCTACCCGCCAAAGTCGTTTTCGGAATCCTTGGAGTGGCTTTGCGTTTGTAGGGCGGGAGTTTCAGGTTCTGGGCTACCTCCTGAAAAAAATCCTCTATTAACGCGCCCGTTTCGCTCATTAGCCCACTCATACGCCCCACGCTATTTTGAATGTCCCTCTGTAGCCGCACCTGTTCCGGCGTAGGGTCTTTGGCGTTAAGGGTGTCAATGATATTCAGAAGACTCTTGGGATCGTTTTTCACCTTCTGGACGGCTCTTTGTATCCACTGTCGCTCCGAGGCTACCAGAGAGGCTACAGGGGAGTCCCAAAGAAGCCACTCCTCTACAAGCCGCTGTAGAGCGCTACAGTCCTGTACGGAGAGGGTTTCAAGGTTTCCGTCCAGAGTTCTAAGAGCTATAGCGTCCATTCCGATACCAATCATACCAGATAGCAGCGTCTGCATCTGAATATGATGACCAAGCTGCAACCCCGCTCGAAACGCCTCTATCGCGTCGTGGTTCCTGCCCTCCGCCAAAGCGAGGTATATCTCTTTGGCATGGAGACGCGCACAGGAGCGGAGCGGGGCGAGTTCAGGGGTGGGTCCGTACAAAGAATCTAAGTCTGGAGCGTTACGAGGAAGCGAAATCCGCTTGTTTAGCCCGGCTAAGAAGAGGACTTTCGCCTGCCGTATCTCAGGCATCTGAAATACGCGGCGAATATCGCTTAAAGAGGGGTTTAGCTTGGTGAAAACCTTTTTCGCCTCTTCATTTCGGTTGATTATCACTCCCGCCATTATCCACTCTTCATACCCATTTTTGCCCGAAGGCTTAGAGAAGAGGAGGGCGAACACACCCTCTTGCGGGGACTGTTGCGCGAAGAGTGGAGCGCTTAACCCTAGCGTACACCCCACGCATAGAAATACGACCCAACTTTTCATCTTTCGCCTCACTCTTCCCCGTTCTGCGAAGGACGCAGAAGTTCCGAAACGTCGGTCTCTGGTTTGCCATGAGCGGGACGAAGCAGGTGTTCGCTCGCCTCTTTCGGGGCGCGGGAGGCGCGAAGCAGACTCATCTTCTGCACGGTTCCCTCCTCTCTCGCCTCCAAAATGTAGATGAGGCGTTGGGCGGTCTCGCGAACCTCTACAGACTCATGCTTCTCGGCGAGTTGTTTCAGGGCGGGAACGGCTCTTACATCGCCAATAAGTTCAAGCGCGTGGAGGGTTTGCAAGAGGAATGCGATATCCCCTCGTGAAAGCGTGTTGCAGAGGTTGGGAACGGTCTGCGCGGGAAATGTTCCTAGATGTTCCGGCGTGAGATGCCCGTAGAGTTTGATGAGGGCGGCGCTCGCCTTCTCGCGCAAGGAAGCGCTTCTTTTTGAAGCATACTCCGCAACCGCAGGTATCGCGCTGACCTCCTCTAAAACGCCTAAAGTATCTAGTGTGTCACCTTGTGTCCGCTTTAGTTTGAAGGCATCCCATGCCATGCAAAGTAAAGTTATTGGTAAAAACACGACGAACGGGATGCCTATAAGTCCAATAAACACTACCCAAAAAGCCAAGGAATCAGTTGTGTTACTTAGCGTGTCAATCCAATTCATCACTGGTGCGATAAGTCTTATCCATGTATGGTCCCACCAATCTCCAATCGCAGTAATAGGGTTTTTGACCACACCCGAAACCCTGTTCATGCTAAACAAGCCAAGGGAACCCAAAATCGTTCCTTCCAGCAAGAAGAGATTCCAACCCAATCTGGTAATACGTTTCCGCGTGGACTTCAGCAGGAACTTGGAGAGGAACGAGACCGCTTCCTTCTTCTGCTCGTCGGTCAGGTGCGCTTTGGAGAGATAGGCGAGGGCGACCTCTTTCTCTCGCCATCGGGCGGCGAAATTGCGCGAAAACGACTTCTGGATGGGTTGGAGAGAGGCGGGAGGGGATTGAGCGGGAGCCTCCGCTTTCAGAACAGGTTCCGCTAACTTTCGCACCTTGTTGAAGGGCGATAGAGAGCGCAGAAGGCGTTGAACGCGCTTCTGTTTGGGGTCTGCTTGCGTTATTGGTTCTGGCGCGGCTACCTGTTCCGCTGGGAGCGGTTGCGGAGGCGAAACCCGCTCTTCGGGCTGTTCAAATTGCAGAGGCATGGGGCTATCCCTCCCGTAATGCGCTTTCTTGGCGGATAACCGAATCTACAACTGGTTCAAATGAGAGAGCAGTTGACCGGGAGTTAGAATAGTTATCTCTGGATATCGTTGGCGGAACTCCGCGCCCTCTACCCGGTTCGCGTCCATCAGGGCGAGGAGGTCGTTGTCGTGCGTAACGATAAACGCGGCGCGGACTTCAATCGCCAGATTCAGAATATGTTCATCATTAGGGTCGCGTCCATAGCGATAATGCGTCGGCAGAGGGTCTATCATTCTGGCTTTGGATTCGATAGATTGGAGGAAACGCGCTAACTCTTCGTCGGATAGTCGCGCATTTTTCAGGCGAATGGAGGGGCGATTCAAGACATCTCTCGCCTCCTCTACTAGCGCTTTAGAGACGTACAGTTCTATCTCGTCGGCATCGGCGCGTTTCAGTACGCTACTAGCGACATTGGTAGCGCTAATAGAGGCTTGGAGGTATATAACGGTATCCAATACGACACGAGGGCGGCTATCCGCCATGATGTACAGTCGCTAGTTTTCGTTTGGAGCGAACTGCCCGCAACTCTTCCGTCATTAGAGCGAGGGTCTCTTCCTCATTAGCGCCGCTCTCCTCAAACCCCTTGCGAATCGTTCGTAAAGCCTCGTCAAAGCCGCTTTCTGCGCTACGCGTCTGCTCCGCCGCCAACCCCTTCTCAATCAACTCTCGTATTTGACTGTCGCGGTCTCCCCCCTGCGCTTTCACTCTCGCGTCTATTCGGAGGAGGAGAGTGTGCGGCAAGTTGGCAATCTCAATAGTATGTGTCTTTTTTTCTATCAACATCTCAAAAGCGCCTCCTGAGCGTTTCTTAATGTCATTATACGAAATGTTTCTCCTATCGTCAAGGAGACCTAGTTCGCAAAGTTAGCGTCCTCCGCCTTCAATGTGTACGCATCGGCTTCCAGACGATAGGTGAAGGGCTTGCCTGTAAAGGGGTCAATCGCCAGTTCGCCGAGTCGTAACTCCGACAAGCGAACGGGGTAACGGGTATGCTCCCAGTGGTATCGCCGTAGAGCCGCCCGCACTCCTAACATCTGCATACTAGCGCGTTCACGGTCGTAGCGATACGC
>CAIJLM010000141.1 GCA_903821495.1 uncultured Chthonomonas sp.
ATACAAAATGCGATTCTACCGCGAAATACGCGAAAAAGCGCGAAAATCAATGCGGAGAAAGGGCGAACCCCCTAGCCCCCCTTCCTGCCCCTACCTGTACTGCAAGGCTTCCTCACTCCTCAAAAGTCGGCGGAAAACGGGAGCATTGTAAGTCTCCCCTTTGTGAAGGGGGAGATTTAGAGGGGGTGGCTAGGTCAGTGCGATAAGCCTTCCGCCTTAGTCACCCCTCGCCCAGAATTGGGAGAGGGGATGGGCGCGGGGCTAGTCCGATGGGCGCTTCAATCCCCTAATGTATCAGGCTACCCGACGAACTCGCATCGCCGCGAATATCGAAGTCCTTCCGAATCCCCGCCTTCGAGCAGACATCGGCGAGGCTGTCGTCCGCCTTCTGAATCGCTTCGTCCATATCCGCGCTCCCCTTGCCTTGCAGTTGGGTCAGTTTACCGAGCGCGTCCTGCGGGTTTTTGCTGACTGCGTTCATCGCGTCGTTGACCTGCATTATCAGCGTCTGCAACTTTCCGAGGTGGTCGTAGTACTTATCGTGTAGCTCTTGACAGGCGGCGGGGGGCGTTTTAGACTGGAACTGCACCGTGAGTTTGTTCCAGTCTTCCGCCTGAAAATGCATCGTTGTGTCAATCCCTTTGAACGCGCTGTTGTAGTCCTCTTCCTCTATCGTGGCTTTCAGCCCCTGCGCCATCGTCATCATCTTGAGCGCCTCGCCTGTTTGAGTGCGAATCAGCCTCTGCTTCGTGTTCTCCACCTCTTTCAAGAACTTGAGGTAGTCCTCAATCTCTATCGGGCGTTGTTTGCCCTGCGCGGGCGCTTG
Organism: uncultured Chthonomonas sp.; assembly: GCA_903821495.1. Taxonomy (GTDB): domain Bacteria; phylum Armatimonadota; class Chthonomonadetes; order Chthonomonadales; family Chthonomonadaceae; genus CAIJLM01. Next base: position 827 of record CAIJLM010000141.1, read on the forward strand.
CACCATCTCGTTCTTGGGCGAATCGCCCGGCGCTTGCACCATGTCCACCTGCCTGCTCGCGCCCGGCGCGTTCACGAGGTTTCCCAAAACGCTACGCCCCGCCGCACCTGTTACGCGGCTACTCTGCCAGTACATAGCGCCCGCCACGCATACCGCCAAAAGCATTAGCCCGACAAGTATCCCCTTCGCGGGTAGCGGCGAGGATTTGTAGGGCGAGAAAGGGGGCGCGGCTTTGGCGGAGGATAGGGAGGGCGCAGGACGCGCCATTACGGGTTGCGTGGGCGCAACATCCACGGCGAATCCGCACTTGAGGCAGAAACGCGCCTCTTTAGGCAGTTTGGCGGAACAGTTTTTGCAAAGCATGGCGCACACTCCTCTATAAACCGCAGAAGTCGTAACGATTGTATACCTATACGCAAAGATACCGCGAAATGGGGATACGCAGTGCGATTCTACCGCGAAAAGCGCGAAAAAATGCACATAAGCCCCTAACCTTGGAACCAATCGCACAGGCTTCTAATCTCAAACCACAAAGGCTCCTCTCCTTTGCGAAGGAGAGGCGGGGTGAGGTTAAGCGTCAAGTTCCCAAAACCTTGAACTCTTACCCCTACTCTATTAGAAGGTAGAATTCGCAAAACAGTTCGCCTTTTCCTTAAATTTTCGTAGCGAAATAGTTGTTTAGTACGTAGTGATAAGCGAATCACGTTATTTGGGCAGGATTTTGGCGATAAAAGGGCGAAGTCTTCACTGTCCCCTATTGGGACGGAGCCACCCTGCTCGGAGTCGGAGAACACTATGCTTGGCTTATTGCGCTACCTCCTACTCGGAGCCTTTATCTTCTTTACCGTAATACTATTCCAACTGATACGGCGCGACCGTGAGAGTTAGGCGCGTCGAATAGAGGCTAAACGTGAGTATCGCTATTGGTTATAAAACACATCCCGGCAAGCGCCGGGAGAACAATGAAGACAGCTACGCGGTTCTGCGAAAGAACGACCTTGCAGGACGGCTAGACGCGCTCGTGATTGTCGCCGACGGTATGGGCGGCACGAAGGGGGGCGAGATAGCCTCCAGTATCACCGTAGAGACTATGCCGCAGATTGTGTCTCAGATGCTTGCAAACTCCCCTGATAAGAAGCCTAGCGCCCGCGAACTTCTATTGACGGGGCTTCAAACCGCGAACGACAAGATATTCGAGCGGAATCAGGCGGATTCGCGCCCCGTCGAGATGAGCATGGGGACGACCTGTGTGGGAGCCATTCTGGAGGGGAGCCGCGCCACCGTCATCAACCTTGGCGATAGCAGGGCTTACTTGCTCAAGCGCACGGGGCGAATGTTGCAGGTTACGGACGACCACTCGCACGTCTGGATACAGGTTCAGGCGGGGCTAATGACACGCGAAGAGGCGCGAGTCAACCGACACCGCAACGTACTCATGCGCGTTGTAGGTATCACGGAAGAGGCTGAGGGCGACATTTTTGAACTGGACTTGGAGCAGGGCGACACGCTTCTGCTCTGCTCGGACGGGCTGTCTACCGAGGTGGAAGATAGGGACATCGGGCGCGTTCTCGCCTCCGCATCTACCGTTCAAGAGGCGTGCGACCGCCTGATAGAAGCCGCGCTTGAGGGCGGGGGTTCCGATAATATCACAGTGATAGTGGTGCGATATGGGGCGTTTACGCCGATACCCGTCGGAAACGTTACGGACGAAGACGAGACAACTGCCGACACAGAGGACTGGCGACATAATACCGCCGCCTTTAAGCCGATAACGCTAGAGCCTGAGCCTACGCCCGCCCCTAAACCCGAACCCAAGTCAAACCATGCGCCTGTAGTAACGAAGCAGGGCGCTTCGTCCGCCGTCGTGTTCCTGCTGTTCGCGCTTGGCATTGTGATAGGCGGGGCGGGGGCGGGCTATTTCGTTCATCAAAAGGCGGAGAAGGATAGGGCGGCGTACATCAAGGAGAACACGCCTAAGCCTGTGGTGGAGCGTACAACGCTTCCTCTCTTTTACGGGGTTCCCGAACTGCTTGCAAAAAACAGGGTTCGCGCCGACTTTCTTCAGACGGGAGCGGACGGTAATCCCATTGTCGCCGCATCGAACGGGCGCTTAATGCGCCTTGTAAAGAGAATAGGGCTTAAAGAGTTGCCGGGTTTGCCTACTTTGGGGCAGTCCACCGCTGAAATCACGCCGAAACCTACCACAAACCGCCGTAGACGAAACAACGACGACAACTCTGAGAACGCTACCCCGCCTATGCCTCCCACTATCGCCGCGTACGATTTGAGCGGCAATCGCTATCAGAGCGACCCGAAATCGAAGAGCCTTTGGAAGTTTGATACGCAAGGGACGCGAATCTCTTCGGAGATAGGAAAGCCCAAAGTGACTCCGCCCTCCGCCCTCGCTATCGCTCGTAGCGGCGACATCTACTATATCGCAGACGGCTATCTCTATCGCATCTCCGCTTATGAGAGCGAGAACGATATTCCGAAACCATCGTCGGAACCCGCAAAGAAGCCCGCGCCAAACGCGGGAGGCGCGGGAACGCCTAACTCAGGGAACTAAGGAAACTATGCCACTCGGACAACTGGGGAAATACGAACGGGTGGACGTGCTAGGGCACGGCGTTTCGGGCATCGTCTACCTCGCCAAAGACACCCTTCTCAATAAGCAGGTCGCGCTTAAAGAGGTGGATGTGGAGGCGGGAAACCTACAAAAGTTTCTCGAAGAGGCGCGTGTTTTAGACAGGTTGCGCCATCCCAACATTGTGCGCGTCAATGGGGTAGACCGTATCGACTCTAAAGTCGTGATTGACATGGAGTTTGTAGACGGTAGCAACCTACAGGAGAAACTACGCGCAGAGGGGCGACTCTCCCTCGAAAAGTCGGTGAACTACGCCATCCAGATACTAGATGCGCTGGAGTACGCTCACTCTCAGCAGATAGTTCATCGCGACATTAAGCCCGCGAACATCCTCGTAACGCGGGAGGGCGTTGTGAAAATTGTGGACTTCGGGCTGGCGGAGATACTGGCGACGAACGCCTACGCAGGGGGCGCGGGAACCTACGCCTACATGGCTCCCGAAGACTTTGCGGAGATTGAGCGCTCTGACCGTCAGTCGGACGTATGGGCGGTAGGCATTACGCTGTACGAACTGCTGACGGGCTACCGCCCGTTTCAGGTGGAGAGAGTGAAAGACCCCTTCGCATGGAAACGCATTCTCGATACAGAAGCCCCAGACCGTCTCGCCAAGCACCTCCCCCGCGTCTCTCCTCAACTGCAAGCCATCCTTGACCGCGCTATCGCCAGAGACAAGCTGAGGCGCTACTCGCGCTGTGCGGATTTTCGAGACGACCTCCTCCGGTTTCGAGAGGGCGAAAGCGTCTCTGATGCGACCCTCGCCTATCAGGAAGAGGACGACCCTACGCCTACTATCGGCGTGCTGAACCTCCAACGAAATACGCCGTTCACGCCTCCCGCCCCGCCCGTGCGGACTGCGGAAGGCACGCTTGTCGCAGAGTTCCTTATGCCCGAACTTCCCCCTGTTCCCGTCGTCGCCGAGAAGCCGGAAGAGGAGCGAGAAGCCGAAGCCATCGGGAAGCGCGGGCTTTTCGGACGCAAGAGCGTCCCCCTCTCTATAACCGTAGTTCCCGATGTAGCGGATTTTGGCGCAGTGCGAAAAGGGGAGATGAGCTGCCTACGGGTAAAAGTGAAAATTACGGGCTTGAAAGGCGCTGTCGGGGCGCAAATCGGCGAAAAGCCGGACTGGCTTACTGTGCATCCCCGCGCCTTCGAGTATGCGAAGCAGACCCTCACGCTTACGGCGCACGCCAACCGAATCTGGGAGACTGGACACTTCGAGGAGACCGTTACGATTCATAGCGACGCGGGAGACTACAACATTCCGCTACGCTTGCAGGTTATCAATCCGCGCCTCGGCTTTGCAGAGATTATGAAGTGGTATGCGCCACTTCTGCTTCTCTCCCTGCTTCCCGTCACTGCGGTAAGCATGAGTCTTATGCCGACCTCATGGAATAGGTGGATGCTTCCGCCCGTCGTGGGCGCGTCCGGCTTCATGCTTATCATGCTTACGCTTATTTGCAACGGCGCGGATACCGTGCAGAGCGCCAAACTGATACCGGGGCTACTGGGGGGAAGTCTTGTTCTTATGCTGGGCGCGATGTTCTCGTCCCGCTCCTCCAACCTGTTTCTCTATGGACACGGGTTGAGTGTGGGGGTAGGATGTTTCTTCTTAGCCGCGCTCATGGCGCAGATGTTTCATATCGGGCGCTGGAAGGCGTGGGCGTTCGCGCTTTTCTGCATTGGGCTAGGGCTGAGTAGTTGCGTCATCTATTCGCTTATGCGGTAGGTCGCATCCCCAAATGACAATACCATTGAATAGCGAGAACCCCTTGATTCTGCTCTCAGAGTCCGCTAAGAGCGTACAATAGACGCAGTAACCCACAATACACGCAAAAAATGTGTAAATAGTTCCAAAAAACCTCAAAAAAGCGCTTGCTTTCACGATTCCTATCTGCTACACTCTACTTAACACATTTAGGTTGCCTAGAGAAAGAAGCCTCTACGCCTAGATTCTCAAGTTTTCGACCCGACTAGATTCCGCGACTTATATGAGTTTTGCCACTATCGCCGAGAATATCGCAAAAGTGCGTGAACGCTGTGAACAGGCGGCGGAACGGGCGGGGCGCTCTGCTGAAGAGATAACGCTCCTCGCTGTTAGCAAGACTGTCTCCCCTGAAAACATCCTCGCCGCGTATCAATCTGGCGCAAGGCATTTCGGCGAGAGTTATATGCAGGAGGCGAAGGCGAAAGTAGGCGTTCCGCCCCTAGATAAGCCCGACATAGAGTGGCACTTCATAGGTCATTTGCAAAGCAATAAAGCGCGGGAGGCGGTAGGGCGGTTTACGGTTATTCAGAGCGTGGATTCGCTCGCGCTGGCGCAAGAGATTTCTAAGCGGGCGGCGAATATCGGAACGGCGCAGAGGATACTCCTTGAGGTGAAGTTGGAGGCTAACCCTGCGAAATTCGGCTTTGGAGTGGAGGAGCTGCCTTCTATGGTTGAGCGAATCGGCTCTCTGGAAGGCGTGTGTATTCAGGGGCTGATGGGCATGGCTCCTTACGACCCCTCCGTAACGGTGGTTCGTTCCGCTTTTCAGACGCTCTATCGGTTGTTTGAACGCCTTCCCCCGCCCATGCGTCAAACGCTCTCAATGGGCATGACGGGGGATTTTGAGATTGCCATAGAAGAAGGGGCGACTCTTGTTCGGATAGGCTCGGCGATTTTTGGCTCGCGCTCCCAAAGCCAACGGTTCCTAAGAGAGGCATAAGCCTCCATACAGTGTGCAATCATCTACCTCGGAGGAAGAAACAGTGAACCCATTACCTCGCGAATCAGAGTACGAAGAACAGCCTAAAGGTTTCTTTGGTCGCCTGAAAGACCAGTTCTTTGGAAGCGACGAAGAGACCCCCGTAGAGGGTTACGATACGCGCTCATCGCAATCAAGCGCCTCTGCATCCGCTTCAGCGCGTTCCCAACGCGGTTTAAGCGTTCATGTATCACGGGCGAGCCGCGTTGCGGTTCGTTTGAACCTGCAAGTGATTGATGACGCTAAAATTGCGATAGACGGCTTGCGTAACGGCGAACATCAGATTATCAATCTTGAAAAAGCGAAAGCGGAGATGCGCGAACGGATACTCGATTCCCTTAGCGGAGCCTGCTATGCGCTGGATGGCAAAGTGCATAAAATTGGCGACAAAGTCTATATGTTCGTC
>CAIJLM010000142.1 GCA_903821495.1 uncultured Chthonomonas sp.
CGTGGAGGCTGCTAATTCCTGTCTCACGCCTTCCATAAGATTTTGACGCGCTGAGAAGGGGTTGTTTGCGCTCTCTTTGGGCGTTTTCCTGAAATAGTTGGTCTTCTACGCCTCTTCTACCTGAAAGAGTGGATAGGAGGATAGGCAAGGTTGACTTCCTTTGCGCTCACATCGTATAATAGAAATCATGCTACGCGGTGGTAAGGGCATAGCGAACCACAACCGCCTCCTAAATTTTAAGTAAGAGTTCAAGGTTCTGGCTCCGCACATAACCTCACCCAACCTCTCCTTCGCAAAGGAGAGGAGGCTTCGTGGTTTGAGATTAGAAACCTGTGCGATTGGTTCTAAGTGTGGGGTTTGTGTGCATTTTTTTTGCGCCTTTTCGCAGTAAAATCGCATTACGCACCCCCATTTCGCGGTTTATTCCCGCAACCCTGAACTCTTAAAATTCAAAGGCTATCCTAAATATGGAAACATTGCTGGCGCAAATTCAGGGGTTTGTGGCGTATGCCGAGACGGAGCGCGGGCTTTCGCCGCACACTGTCGCCGCCTACCGTAGCGACCTAGAGCAGTTCGCTATGCTCGCTCTTCAGCGCGGGGCGCGTAGAGCCGAAGAGCTTCAAGAACACCACCTGCTGGCGTGGATAGCCCACCTAGAGGCGCAGGGGGCGATGTCCAGTAGTATCACGCGCAAAATCACCTCTATCCGCTCTTTCTCCAAATACCTTGTGCTTGCCGACATACGCCTTGACGACTTCTGTATGTACATAGAGGGGCGCAAAATTCCCAAGCGCATCCCCCGCGTTCTCTCCGAAGCGAAAATGCAACGCCTCCTCGCGCAAGCCGACCCCGCCGAAGTGAACTCCCTGCGTGACAAAACGGTGTGCGAAATGCTCTATGCGACGGGCTTGCGCGTTAGCGAACTCTCCCGCCTCAAAATTGACGACATAGACTTCGAGAAAGAGACCCTGCGCTGTTATGGCAAGGGGAAAAAGGAGCGCGTCGTACCTATTGGGCGAGTGGCGCTCGACTATGTGCGCCTCTACCTGCAGCAGAGGGAGGCGGTAAAGCGCGGCGTACTCACCCCGTCGCTAGCGCCCGCCCCTAAACACGCCGGAAGACCTCACGCCGCTATCACCGAGCAGGTTGCGAACAGCCCCTACCTCTTCCCGAATTTGAAGGGCGAACCCCTCAGTCCCGCTCAACTTCTGCTTGTGGTAAAACACGTCGCCGCGCAAGCCGACATTGAGGAGAGTGTTTCGCCACACGTTTTGCGCCACTCCTTCGCCACCCACCTCCTCGCGCATGGAGCCGACCTCCGCGTGATTCAGGAGTTGCTGGGGCATAGCCAGATAACCACCACCGAAATCTACACGCAGGTATCCGATATGCGTCTTCGCGAGGCGTACAAACGCGCCCACCCCCGCGCCTAACCATTCTGACGCGCCGCTTTTCGTGTTGTAAATCCCCCTCCGATACTTTTTGTATTTCTTTGCAATTTTAAGAAGGAATCCTCTTCTGGTCTATGGAACCACCTTCTATTGCGAGGTTAGCGAAATGACACAACGTAGAACGCACAAGGAGACATCCGATGGAACAACGAACACGCCGTGACTTTCTTGCCGATGTAGGCAAGGGAATGTTGACAGCGAGCGTCGGCGCGGCGCTCACATCCGAATTAGGAGTACCCGCCGCTCTAGCGGAGGGCGACAGCAAGGCGCTGGAGTTCGGTAGGCTGGAGCCTCTGGTCGAACTTCTGCAAGAGAACTCTGCGGAGCGTGCGTTATCGCTTGTGGTAGAGCGTATGGCGCAAGGAACCGAACTGCGCGATGTGGTCGCCGCCACCGCCCTCGCCAACGCCAGAACCTTCGGCGGCGAGGACTATATCGGCTTTCACGCTTTTATGGCGCTTATCCCCGCTTACGAGATGACGAAAGAGATGCCCGCCGACCGCAGGGCGCTCCCCGCCTTGAAAGTGCTCTATCGAAACGTAAACCAGATTCAGGCGAAGGGAGGACGAAGCAGTGAAGTTCTCCACCCCGTCGAAGCGCTCCCCATAACTCCCTCTAGCGATAGACGCTCTGCGCTACGAGATGCCATGCGACAGCGGGATATAGATAAGTCGGAGGGGCTTTTCGCCGGACTTGTCGCTCATTCGCCCTCCGAAGCCTATAACGACCTACAGGCTCTCGTGCAGGACGATGCAGACGTACATCGCGTCGTGTTGGCTTACCGCGCTTGGGATATGCTTGGACTGACGGGCAAGGAGTACGCGCACACCACTCTGCGGCAGTCCGTTCGCTACTGCGTCAATGTAGAGAAAAGCCGCGCGGCGCACGGCTATCCAGAACCTGCGATTCGCGCCGTTCTACCCAAAGCCCTCGACCTCTATCACGGCTCGAACAGGTCTCGAATCTCCAGAGAGGCGGACGATACGTGGGTTCGTTCTTTTTGCAATGCGCTTCTCAGTTCGACTCCAGAGCAGGCGGCGTTCGCCGTCGCGGGGGCGCTTGCGGAAGGCTTTTCACACAACGCCATCGGCGAGGCTCTTTCGCTCGGCGCGTCTCAACAAGTTCTACGCGACCCGGGGCGAACTCAGGCGTACCCCGGTAAGCCTATCGGGAGCGTACACGGTGATTCTTATGGCGTTCACGCCTCCGACTCCATGAACGCTTGGCGGAATATGGCTAAAGCGAGCCAACCCTACAACGCCATCACGGGCTTGATAGTTGCGGGCTACCATCTGGTCTCTTCGACTGGGCGCGACTGGGCGCATCTGCCGCCCTACCCGTTCGCCGAACATCAGGCGGCGGTAAAGGCGCAAGACCCTGCGAGCCTACTGCAAGAGCTGGAAGGCGCTATCCGCGAGAACAATCAGTCCCATGCCGCCGCAGTCGCTCAACGGTATGGCGCTGCGGGACGCTCCGCCCGCCCTGTTTTCGAGACGCTACTACGCTTCGCTACCAGTGAAGACGGATCTCTCCACGCGGAAAAATACTACCGCACGGTGTCCGAAGAGTTTAGCCGCACCCGCAAAGCGCATCGGTGGGATCATGTCGTCGCCCTCGCCAGAGTGACGGCGAGCGAATACGGCAAGCGCGCGGACGGGTACGAGCAGGCGTGTAGCCTTCTGCGCGTGAAAGGGTAGCCCTCCCTCTCTTGTGAGAACGGCGTATACCTGCAACTTTGTACAGGCGAGAGCGGTCAATAGGAGAGAGGCTTTACCTCCCCCTGACCAAACAGAACCACCTATCAGGCAGTCCCTCTCCGTTTTGGGGAGGGATGTCTGTAGAGACAGGAAGGGGTTAGCCCGAACCAACCTCAAAGGAGAGCCTACCCCGCCGTATGAACCATCCCGCCCCGTTCGCCCGTCGAATGTCCCGCGTCACCGCATCCGCCATTATGGAACTGCTAAAGAAGACCGCGCAGGGAGAGTATATCTCGTTTGCAAGCGGTCTTCCCGACCCCAATCTTTTCCCCGCCGAGAAAATCGCGCTCATCACGCAAGAGATACTCGCCAACGACAGCGGAGCCGCCCTGCAATATGGAGCCGCCGACGGCTACGCGCCCCTCAAAGCGTGGGCTGCAGAGCGCCTAAGACAGCGCGGACTAGCCGAAGCCACTCCTGAACATATCCTTATTACACACGGCTCTCAGCAGGCGCTCGATTTAACGGCGCGGCTCTTTTTGGAGGAGGGTTCGCCTGTACTGATTGAAAGCCCCTCCTACCTCGCCGCTATCCAGACTTTCGATAGTTACGAGGCGACCTATCTGCCCGTTCTCGTCGATTCCGATGGAATCTGCGTAGAGGAGGCTATCTCTGCGATAGACCAAACGACTCCGCGCCTTGCCTTCACCCTGCCCAATTTCCAGAACCCCTCCGGCGTTACTCAGTCGCTAGAGCGTAGACAAAAACTCGCGGAGGCGCTTGCAGAGAGGCGAATCCCCCTCCTCGAAGACGATGCCTACCACGACCTGCGTCATAGCGGCGAGTCCCTGCCCCCCGTCGCCTCTCTCGCCCGAAACCCCTACGCTGTCTACACCGGAACCTTCAGCAAAATCATTGCGCCGGGGCTACGAGTCGGCTACCTCTATGCACAGCCTGAACTTGTCAACCGCCTCACCCAACTCAAGCAGATAACCGATTTGCACTCGAACTCGCTCTCTCAGCGGATTGTGTATCAGTTTTGCGAACGCGGCTGGCTAGACCCGCAAATCGAAGTGCAAAACCGCGTCTACAGCGCGAGACGCAAGGCGCTACTGGAAGCCCTAGCGGAAAATCTGACGGGAGTAGCGGAGTGGACGAAACCGGAAGGCGGTATGTTCGTTCTGCTGACTCTACCCGCCGGTTTCAACACAAAAGAGATGCTAACGAAAGCGATGGAGCGCGGGGTTGTCTACGTTCCCGCTGAGAGTTTTTATCCTACTGGGGGCGGCGAAAACGCGCTTCGCCTGAACTTCGTCTCTGCGACGGAGGAGGCGATACGAAAGGGAATTGGGGTGTTAACGGAAGTAATTAGCGGGTAATTATTAACTTTGTATTAAGAAACATTAAGAAACGCTAGGAAGTGAAAGTGAATCGGGTATGATTGTTAAGGCAGGTGTTTTTTGCTGAGACACCTTCCGCTTTCAGGTAATAAGAGAAAAGCGGGGTTGGGTGTAAAAAAAGAGTGTCGCAACATGGATAGACTCTCTTCAATTCATGCCCTTTCTCCCCTTTGACCTGAAGGCTAACCACAACTCTCAGCGAGGAGAAACTAATGATTCGCACACTTAAAGCGCTACCAATGATGGTAGGCGTAGTAGGCTCTCTGCTTCTCTCAGTGTCTATGGCTCGTGCAGAAGACAAACCAGAAGAGAAGAAGCCCACCGCTAATGTTTATGGCTACATTCAGGCGCAAGCCGAAAGCACCAATGGAAACGACACAAGTCGTTTCTTCCTCCGACGCGCTCGCATCGGTGTTAAAGGCGACATCACCGATAAAGTGAGCTACTCGATAATCAACGAGTTCACGGCGGCGACCAGCGGACTTCGAGACGCTTTCATCACCTACACCAAAGGCGGCAACTCACCCCTCTTCCGCTTCGGGCAGTTCAAGACCTCCTATAGTTTTGAACAGATTTACGGCGATGAGAACCTTCCTCTGATTGAGCGGGCTATCGCCGTAGACGAACTGGCGACCAACCATGACCGCGACCTTGGTTTTGCGATTCAAAGCGCCTACCAAGGCTCTTTCTCCAAAGCCGACCCAACGGTTTTCGCCTATAGCGTCTCTCTGATGAACGGCGCAGGGCGCAACCAGTCCACCGCAAAAGCGACCAAACTTCTGACAGGGCGCGTTTTGTTCACCCCCACCGCGAACCATCCTCTCGCGGATGGGCAGTTGTCTGTTGGGTTCTCCACACGACAGGGTTCCGTCAACAACCTCAACACTCTCGTTGGAGGAGTGGCTTTGGCGGAGCGTGAGCGCTACGGGTTGGAGTTGGGTTATGTGAATCCGCTATGGCGCGTTGCGACTGAATATCTTTGGGGCAACGATATGAACCCAGCTGGAACCGCTACCCTGAAACGTGCAGGCTACTACTTTCTAGTTGGGCGACACGTTCGCGACAATGTGGAGTTTCTGCTTCGCTACGAAGGATACACTCCCGATTCCACGCTCGCCACCATCCACCGCACCACTGTAGGAGTCGCTTACGACCTCTCCAAGAGCGCGACATGGTATCTTGACTACGAGTTCCTTAATGGAGCTACTACGTTGGCGGGCGGCGCGACGCCTCCCACCGCTGGCTCAGGGCTTCGCTTCCGCGCGACGGTGCGCTTCTAAGAAAGCGCCTTATGGCTTTGAAGCGTTGAGAACGTAAAATAGTCCCGCCCTCATAACTTATGAGGGCGGGACTTTTAGGTTGTATGTGCGAAACAACTATTCGGGAATGCCGTTCGCTTCTATCTTGCCAGCGTAGTAGCCGCCGTTCGCGCCGATGGTGAATACGTCAAGCAGTTTGCCGGGCCCCATGACCGTGAACTGCGGAAGTTGTCCCGTTTTTGTTCCGACGAAACTTCGTGCATGACCATCCACAAAGTTTACGTTGAACGCGCTACTGTGTCGCGCCTGAACAATTTGAAACTGCTCAAAAGAGCCGCTGAGAGCGATATTGCCATCGTAGGTCATCGCGGTTTCAGATGGACGGGAGATAGCGGGAAGGTGTATAGGAACTACACCAGGCGCAAAGCCGTCTTTGAAGACGGAGCGATTGACAGTGTAGCTCACAAAATCCGGCGTTCCGGGGCAGGGAATGCCTGTCGCGGCTTGAATGTTAATGGCTTGCGTGTCTGTGGGGCAGACTGCAATCTGCTTGTTTTTTACGTAGGGGTCTATCAGGTGATACAGAGTCTCCACACAGGTAGGCGTGAGCGCCGCCGACTGCGGGAACGTCTCATCGTAGTCTTGCAGGTACATGAGCATCGCGCTTGCATACTGCTTATTGTTGCTCAGACAACTTGTCTGTCGGGCTTTCTCACGCGCTTGCGCGAAGACAGGGAACAGTATCGCCGCGAGTATGGCGATAATGGCTATGACTACGAGCAACTCAATGAGCGTGAAACCACGCCGAGAGGAAGATGTTTCCATCAGAGATTCTCCTTATAACAGAAGAGGGCTACGCAAGATAGCCCCTCTTATTCAAAATGGTAGAGGCGCGCAACGCCTTCTACACCTTAAAGACGACTCAGAGAGATACAATGTTGCGGGGAAAATGATACTCTATAGCGACGCTTCTAACAAATCGCGAGCATTCGCTCTAGCGCGATTCGCGCCTCCGCCGCAACCTCCGGCTTGACCTTGACCTGATTCACCACTCTGCCCCCCTCAAGGTTCTCCAAAACCCACAGCAGATAGTGGGGGTGAACGCGGTACATGGTGGAGCAGGGGCATACCACGGGGTCGAGGCAGAAGATAGTTTTGTCGGGCTGTTCGCGAGCGAGGCGGCTTACCATGTTTATCTCGGTTCCAACGCCCCACACGCTTCCCGCAGGAGATTCGCGAATCACCTTCAAAATATGCTCGGTGGAGCCGTACCTATCCGCCGCCTGCACGACTTCAAGCGAACATTCGGGGTGAACGATTATCTGTACGTCGGGATACTTCGCCCGCGCCTCGGAAATCTGCTCGCCTGTGAAACGGGCGTGAACCGAGCAGTGTCCCTTCCAGAGAATGACCTTTTTGCTCTGCACGGCTTCGGGCGTGGTTCCGCCAAACGGTTCATGCGGATTCCAAAGAATCATCTCGTCGGCGGGGTCTACCCCAAGAGCCGCGCAGGTGTTCCTTCCCAGATGCTGGTCGGGTAGAAAAAAGAGTTTGTCTCCCCGCTCTAGCGCCCACTCTATCACCTGTTTCGCATTCGAGGAGGTGCAGCACGCGCCCCCGTTTCGCCCGACAAAGGCTTTTATCGCGGCGGTGGAGTTGACGTAGGTGATGGGGATGATACGCGAGGTATCCGTCGCTGTCGCCATATCCGCCCAAGCCTCTTCCACCTGTCGGATGTTCGCCATATCCGCCATAGAGCAACCTGCGCTCATATTCGGGAGGATGACGACCTGCTCCTCGGTGGTCAGAACGTCGGCGGATTCCGCCATAAAGTGAACGCCGCAGAAGACGATATACTTCGCTTCCGGGTGTTGCGCGGCGAGTTGGGAGAGTTTCAGGCTATCGCCGCGAAAATCCGCCCAGCGGATGATTTCGTCGCGCTGATAGTGATGACCGAGAATCATTACGTTGGAGCCGAGACAACGGCGAACGCGCAAGATGCGCTCTGCGGTCTCTTCCGGCGAAAGACGGGTATACTCCATGGGGAGGGGCTGTTGAAACATGGATTTTGTTCTCCTGAGCGGCGCAGTCCGAACTCTCGCCTCTTTGAAAGGGTCTTAAGAGAGTAGGACGGGGATGTTGACATCGCTCGTCATGCGGATTTTGGGTCAAACAGACAGACTTCAATTAACTCGCTCACAAGGCGAAAAGCGGAACGTTATCCGCTACGCCTCTCTTCGCTGACGGATAGCGTCAGACCGTCAGGGTCTGCGTACTGAGCGATTCGAGCGCCAAAGGTATCTTTAGGCTCTTGAATACAGGGTACGCCATGCTCTATCGCTCTCTGATGGAATTCGTCCAGATTTGGAACGGTTATTCCGGGGCGACACCGCCCTGCAATATTCTGATGAGGAGCGTCGTTTTCAGAGTGTGGCGCTTCGCTGATATGGAGCGCCAGAGTCGCCCCCTCTGTTGCGAACTCAGTCCACTGGGGGGACTCGAATTTTAGGGGCATTCCGAGAGCGTCGCGATAGAATGAGACAGACCGCGCCATATCGCTCACAAAAACAATCGCATAGTTCACTCGCATTCAACACCTCTATTCGTTCCGGATAGACGATAGACTACCGGCTTTAGCGTGTGCGGAAAATCTCTACGCCCACCGACTCCACAATGGCGGGATAGGGCGGCATGAGTTTTTCGACTTTCAAGGTTATCGCTTCAATCAGCGAAAACCTCTCGAATACAACGCGAACTATTAGCGTTGCGAGCGCCTCTATCAGGCGAAACTGGTTCGTTTGAGCGACCTCTTGTATGCAGAGAGCGACAGCCGCGTAGTTGACGGTCTCCTCTAGGCTATCGGAAGCGCCCGCGTTGCGAATGTCTACGGAGAGCCGAGCGTCTACGCGATAGCGATGCCCCACCTTTCGCTCTTCGTCTGTCGCGCCATGATAGGCGTAGAACTCAAGACCTGTTATAAGAATCGTGTCGCTTATAGCCATTTATCGGTGAAACGTTCCTTTCGCGTTGCGCGTACCTCTATTATACCAGAATTGGCAGGTACTATTAACTCAGGAAAGACAAGGCATGACCGCTCCAACGCGCCATCGCGTACTCAAGGATAGACGCACCAAAAACCTGGCGCGGCGACTGCGCTCTGGCGACATCGCCGTTATTCACCATGCCGACCTCGATACCACCGCCGCAAGGGCGCTGATTGATGCGGAGGTGAAGGCGGTATTCAATATCGTGACGAGTGTGACAGGGCGCTATCCCAACCGAGGTCCCTCCCTGCTATTAGAGGCGGGAGTGCCCCTAATAGACGCTTGCGGGGAGGAGGCGTTTGAGCGGATACCGGATGGCGGCTTCGCCCTCTTCGAGGAAAACTGTATAAAGTGGGAGGACGGCTTTTGCTTGACGGGGAAGCCTGTGACGGCGGAGGGACTTGCCGTACAACTGCGCGTCGCGCAGAACAACCTGAATAACGAACTCAACCTGTTCGCCCGAAACACGCTAGAGTATCTCAACCAAGAGCAGTCGCTTCTCTTCGACCCGCTCGATATTCCGCCCTTGAAGGTCTCCTTCGCGAATCGGCACGTGCTGATAGTGGTGCGCGGCGAGAGTTATAAGGAAGACCTCGCTATGTTACACGACTACCTGAGCGACGTGCGCCCTGTGTTGCTTGCGGTGGATGGGGGCGCGGACGCGCTTCTAGAGGCGAAGCTACGCCCCGACGTGATTTTGGGAGATATGGACAGCATAACGGATGCCGCGCTACGTTGCGGGGCGGAGCTGATTGTACACGGCTACTCGAAGGGGGATGCGCGGGGAGCGCCCGGTCTTGCGCGAATTGAGGCGATGGGCTTGAAGGCGCAGGTATTCCACTCGCCAGGTACGAGCGAGGATGTGGCTATGCTGATGGCGGACGAGCTGGGAGCGCAGTTGATTGTCGCGGTGGGAACCCATTTTTCGCTAGTGGATTTTCTGGACAAAGGACGCAACGGGATGGCGAGCACCTTCCTGACGCGTCTGCGTATCGGCTCCAAACTGGTGGATGCAAAGGGGATAGCGCGGCTCTGGGCGCGTTCGCGAATTCGCTTCCATGAGATTACGATTCTGGTTGCGGCAGCGGCTACCCCAATCATCGCGGTGATGTATCTCTCTCCGATGGGGCGCAACCTGCTACAGACCCTGCGCGTATGGCTACGGTTGCGGTTCTAGGTATTTACGAGACAGGGGGCGACTATGTTCGCAGGTACGATTCTTTTAATTGAAGCGATGGCGCTCTGCCTTGTTTGCATCGCCTTACCGCGCCTATACCGCGAGGTAAAGCGTGTTCTGGATGGGGTTCCTACGGGAATGGGAAAGTTTGCGGGAAGTTTGATTCCGGGATTTGAGGCAGGGCATCGCTTTGTAAAAATTGCGCCCCGCGTCGTTCCTATTGTAGCGGCTGTCGCTGGCGTTGTCGGGCTACTGGGGATTTACGCCCTGCTGTTTTCGTCCCCGCGATGGCTAAACGCGCTGGCGGCATTTTCGCTACTGCCCTTCTTTTTGCTTGCGAGACTGCTCTTCCGATTGGCGAAGAGGCACGCGCCCGCACTCAAAGAGCTACTGAGAGCGAAAAATGCGTTACGGTAACTCTTCTAAAAGAAAAATAGCGATTGCCCAGTAGCGTAAACCGTGTACACGCATTTGAAATCTGAGTTACGAGGAAGAAGAAAAAGAAATGGATGAAATAGTAATCTGCCCCAACTGTAGGACTGAGAACCCGCATGGCAACGCGCGCTGTTCCGTTTGCGCCATGCCGTTTACAACGTATGCGGGGCAACTCACGGACGAGCGGTATCAGGGGAACCTTGCGGCGCAGGTATCGAAACTGGACAAGCGTCCGCTAATGGTCGGCGTAATGGCGGGCTTTCACATTTTTTTTGCGCTGTTCTGGCCCCTCGCCTCCATTATAGGCGCATTTGCAACGCGCGTCAAAGTGAACGAAGAGGGGACGAACTACGTCGCCGCCTCGTTCGGATCCATTGGGCCCATCGTTATTACAATGATATGCTTACCGTTCTTTGTCGCGTTTCTGATTGTCGCTTACGGGGCGTGGACGCAACGAGACTGGGGCTACTGGGGTAGCGCGGGCGGTCTAGGCTTATTTATCCTGCTAGAACTCTCCAAGTTCGGAGCCGCGCCCGGTCTTGCCATGTTCTGGATAGTGTTGGCTATTGTCGGCTTGGCTCTCTGGCTACAGCGCACTGTGAAGGCGTGGTATGCGCTGGACTAACAAGTTCGCGCTTTTTGAGGCTTTTCCCTTGACAGAAAGCGAAAGTTGTGATATATTTCTACACGAACACGCCGTTCGCTCGGCAGTGTAGGTACGGGCGAGTGGTGGAATGGCAGACACGCTAGTCTTAGGAACTAGTGCCGCAAGGCGTAGGGGTTCAACTCCCCTCTTGCCCAGTAATAGAGCCATTCGGTTGTTGGTGTTTGCGGGAATAGCTCAGTGGTAGAGCGCTTCCTTGCCAAGGAAGAGGTCGCGAGTTCGAGCCTCGTTTCCCGCTTTAAGATTTTCAGTTCCTATCTCAAACTGACTTCTTTCCTCCGTGTCTAATCGTCCTTTCTCCTCCCAAGAAAGGACGGAATATGAACAACTCACTGCTTCCTTCGCAAAATTCGGAGACTGCCATCTCGATTACAGATGTGGTCAAATACTCCGAAGGCTGGCTCTTGGATTGCGAATTGAAACAGCACTCCGCTTCAACTCTCCAAAACAGAGAACTCTACATAAGTAAACTGGTCTGGTTTTTGCGCCACAAGGAATACACGTCCTGCGGCGTAGACGAACTACGTTCCTTCTTCCATCACATCACCAGCGGACATAAAGACCCTCAAGGTCGGTTTGGCAACCCTGCGCTCAAAAAGCCTGTTAAGGCGGGAACCGTCGCCGCCTACCATCGGCATATCCGCGCCTTTTTCAATTGGGTGGTAGACGAAGGGCGTATCGCTTCTTCGCCTATGGTTAGGATTACGCCGCCTGTAGACCGTCCTGACGAAGTGCGACCCTTTACGGATGCAGAGGTCAACAGCCTTATAGATGCCGCCAAGACGACGCAGAACGCCAAGAGAGACGAAGCAATTCTCTGGCTTCTACTCGATACGGGCATCCGCGCCTCCGAACTATGCGCCCTCCGCTTTCAAGATATGGATATGGGGGCTAAGACGGTAATCGTTCAGGGCAAGGGCGGCAAATCGAGAAGCGTTCCCTTTGGGCGCACACCTGCGAAAGTCCTCTGGCAATATCTCAAGGACGAAGGCAGGGAACCAGACGAACCGCTCTTTCTCTCCGAACGCGGCGCGGCTTTTACGCGATTGGGCTTGCTACAAATGATAGAGAGACTCGGAAAGAAGGCGAACCTCTCTTCCGTAAGAACCTCGCCTCACACGTTCCGCCATACTTTCGCCGTATCGTTTTTGCGTAACGGCGGGAACCAGTTCTCTTTGATGTCTATTTTGGGGCATACGTCTCTTGAAATGACGAGTAGATATGTTCAATTCGCGCAGGCGGACGTAGAGCGTCAGCACAGACAGTTCAGCCCTGCCGACAACCTCAAGAAAGGAAGAAAGTAAAATGGGTAGGAAGATGACAGATGATGAGAGACTACACGCTTGGAATGCAAAAATTCGCAAGGACGCTACGAAAAGGTCTTCTAGAGCCATAGAGATAGAACGTATGGTAGCAGAAGCGTTCCCTGAAGAGGAGCAAAGACTATATGAAGTTCACCAGTTGCAGACAGCAGAATATCTTAGCAGGAGAAGGATAAAACCCCTGTCAGATAATCGCCTTGCTATTGAGTGCATTAATTGCGAACAGGGAATCGCCACCGTAAAAGAGGGGGGCTTAGTAGTCTATCTCAAGCCGAAATCATTTAATACTCTGATGGGAGGGTGCGACCAACCCGGTTTCTACAGTAACCTTTTTTTTACTGAAAACTTTTCTACCGAAAACCATTTTATTGATGAATGTGTTTTAGGAGTGTGTCCGCAATGCGCCCAGCAACACCGCATATCGGTATTCGAGGTTGAAAATTTGTTCCATCAATGCGGGATTCAAACGCAGAAGGATAGTACATGGCTGAAAGACCGCATAACCTTCAAATCAAAAACGAGGGGATAACGGGGAAATTACTTGCGACTCTCCAAGTATTTGTGTTTTTGCCCTTGACAAATCGCGATATGGGGTATACAATAAGACTATAGTTAGTCTACACTAACGGCATTTTCTAATTGAAGCAACGGACGACAGGGTCGGCGGAAGGATAGGTAGCGATATCTCTCCTTCCCCGACCCTGTCGTCCGTTTTTTTGTTTGCCTCGGAAGGAGAAAGTTTTACATGAAAGAAGTTGCTACAATCCCGCCCTTCCTGCGGGTTATGGTGATGTTGACCCCTGACCTCGTAGAGAGGCTCGACCTGATGGCGCGAAAGAAGACGATGACCCGTTCGCTGGTGATTCGTTTGGCGTGTCAGGAACTGCTTGAGCAAGAGAGAGAAGGGAAGGAGGTCGCCTAAATGTCCCCGATTCGCCAAGCACGCGAAAATGCAGGTCTCTCGCTAGAAGAGGTCGCGCATAGGCTTGGTAGAAGCGTTGACTATCTACGCCAAGTCGAAGGCGGGGGACGCTGTTCGTTTCGGCTTGGTATGCGCCTCGCCTACCTGTATAAGTGTAGCGCGAATGTATTTCTTACGAAGGGAGGGAAAGGACGGTTAGACACGGCATTGCGAGATAGAGAAACAAGCCGCCACCGACCGGGAAAGAAGTAGCGGCACGTCTTATAACAAACTTGAACTACCTGTAGTATACCTCACGGTTAGCAGGTAGTTCAAGTCGGAGGATACCGATTTGGATGGTCAAGTCAATCAAGAGCGCGTAGAGTTTACCTTCCCTCTACCCGAAGAAGCGCTTCACGGACTCGCAGGAAGGTTTGTGCGAACTTACGAACCCTATACCGAAGCCGACCCTGCCGCGCTACTCGTGCAGTTCTTACAGGCGTTCGGCAACGTGATAGGGAAATACGCCTATATGAATATCGGCGGCGTGAAACATTACGGGAATCTCTACGCCGCTATTGTAGGGAATTCCGCCCGTGCGCGGAAGGGAACCTCCTTTGCCCCTATACAGGAGGTCTTCGGACTGGCGGAGCCGGAGTATATGAAGACTCGTAGGTTGTCTGGAATGTCCAGCGGCGAAGGGCTGATTACTGCGGTGCGTGACGCTGTATACAGTCAGGAACCAGTAAAGGAGCAGGGGAAAATAGTCGGCTATCAAGAGGTTATGACTGATGAAGGCGTTGACGACAAGAGATTGCTGGTCATCGAAGGAGAGTTCGGGCGCGTTCTCAAGGTTATGTCAAGAGAGGGGAACACGCTTTCGCCGCTTATACGCGAAGCGTGGGACGGCGGAAACTTGACAGTAATGACTAAGACCCCTCAAAAGGCTACCGACGCTCATATCTCCATCGCAGGGCATATTACTTTTGAAGAACTGTCGCGCCTCCTCTCGGATACCGATTCGTTCAACGGTTTCGCAAACCGATTCCTGTGGTGCTATGTGAAGCGGTCAAAGTATCTGTCTGAGGACGTAGAGGCTCCTGTTGAAGACGTAGAAAAACTTTGCGAGAATTTAAAGGAGGCTATTTCGTTTGGCAGTCAGTATCGTAGGGTTTGTAAAGACGAGAAAGCCCAACAGGATTGGAATCAGGTCTACCGCCATCTGGAAACAGAGACCCCCGGACTATTGGGCGCGGTGATAGCGCGAAGCAGTCCTCAAGTCCTGCGGCTTGCTATGCTTTACGCCCTGCTGGATAGGTCACACGCCATCCGAGGCGAACACCTGAGAGCGGCTCTCGCGCTTTGGAGTTATTGCGAGGCATCGGCAGAGTTCATATTCGGGGGCGTTCAGAGCGACCCGATAGCGGCGCGAATACTAGATGCGCTGAGGAAGGCGACAGGGGGGATGACTCGTACCGAAATTGGCAAACTGTTCGCGGGACATGGAGACAAAAAACGTATTGACGCGGTGCTGAATTCTTTGGCGGAACAGGGGAAAATTATCCGTGAAAGCCACGATACAGGAGGGCGACCAACAGAGGTTTGGCGTTGCGTAAAAAGCGAGAAAAGCGACGAAAGCCCTAACGGAGCAAACCCCGCGCCTGAACACGAAGAAGCGAGTGAACCTGTTAAACCCACGCAACCGCCCGACAATAGCCGTCCCTCGTTTACTCCTGAGAGGGCAGGAAGCGGGTTAAAGTATACGCGCAAGACCGAACAAGGGTAACGCTTTATGGAGATAGCAACTTTTGTGGAGAAGGCGGCTCGGCGCGGTATCCGTTTTGAAATCGAAGGAATAGACCTCGCTATTCTTACGGATACGCTTCTTACTCCGAGCCAGATACGCACTATTGAAGCGCGGGAGCCGGAACTTATCGCATGGATAAAAGCGCAAGAGTCCCTCATAGCGCCACAGGATAGCATCCCAAAATGCGAGTTTATCTTCTCCCGCGTCTTAGAAGAAGAGGTCGCGCTGGCAAGAGATAATGCGAACCTTGAATTAGACGAGTACGGTCTATACAAGGGGCGCGTAGTATATCGTGATAGCGAGATGCGGCGGCTAATGGCGCAAAGCCCTTCCCCTGAACATCTGCGAAGCGTCCACGCCGTCAAAAAGGAGTTTGGCGGCGAGATTGAAGGTGAAGGAATTAGGTAGAAAAACGGAGACAGGGGCGGTAATACGCCCCTGTCTCTTTAGCGTCCAATCTACGAGGGCGCGTCCTTCTAATGCGATACTGCGGTTCCCGTCTCGAATGTACACATTGTCGAGAAGGTCGCCCTTGCCAGTTGCGCGGTTTTCTCCTCAAAACAGGAGGTTAAGTCAGGGCAATTTGTCGAATTTGCCGTTTTCTCGAACTATTACGCAAGTGCCTTGATTCAAGCGAAGCGCGTCCTTACCTATCTCTTGCCAATGCTTGATAAACCATTCGGTCTGTTCCCACATCCCTTTATGTAAAATCGTCTCTTTAAGAACAAGCGTGGTGAGGCGATGTTCGCGTAAAGCGTCTCGTTCCGCTCGATTGCGGAGGATGTTTTTGTCGGCGGTAACAAGAACCCACCCTTCTTGTCCCACTCGCGGAATCCACTCTGTATCTTTAGCGTTTGTCGGGAACACGTCTCGAAGGTGTAGCGCATCCACGCCGAGAATTTTGAGGATGTCTACCAGATGAGGGGATATGTTATTGTCGAAGAAAAATCTCACGCCGCTCGAAGGGAGTTTTCGTAGTGGACTGCCTCACGGACAGTCTCTTCCTCTATGTCGTACCAGCGGGCGATATTTTCCACTGGCTCGCCCCTACGCGCCATAGCGTAAAGGGTTTCTGTAGGGATGCCGGAAACCTTCCCTATGGGCTTGCCGAAGGAGCGTTGCGGGTCGATAACAATACCCCCCTCCTTTCCGTTCGGGAACCACCGGGACGGCTCCATCTCCTCAAAATCTATCTGCCGAAAGAAGGGACGAGCGATACTCTCCATTACCATCTGACTGCGAATGAGGTCTTGAAGGAGTTCCGCTTTCGAGATTCCTTCCACGCCCTGCTCTTCTAAAGTGGCGAATATAGATTTTCCATCCGTTTCAAATCCCTTGACAATAAATGGATGCGTAGTCTGATAGAGCAGGGTAGCCTGTTCAGCCGCCTTCCGAATGGTTTGAATAGACACGCCTTCGCTACGAAAGAAGCGCACCATGTGGAGTTCCAGCAGGTCTTGAAAAGTGAGAATAACCTCGTCTACCCTCTCTTGCAATTCCCTGTGTATGAGCGGCTCGGAGCGACGGCGCACTCCGTCAGACACGAACAGATAGCCATCCGCCCACCTGCGAAGTTTTTGGGGCGAAAGGCGCAACAGTCGAGCCGCTTGCGGAATAGTATAGAGACCTATGCCAAGCAGGGATTCAGGCATGGAACACTCTCCCTTACGATAGTAGTCTTTAGTCTACTGGAATCTGTGGATATACTCATTATACCGCCTCGCGAATCCCTCTGTCTAGGGAACAGAGACATTCTCGCCTTTTCGGATATAAATAGCAAAGGATGTGGAAGATTGACAAGAGAGACTAATCTAGCAATTCGTCTAACCTCTTGTCACTCTCCAATCTCTCTGTGACAAGTTTTCGTTCGCCTTTTTCAAAAGTCGGTTCGTTCTTGACGGGGGGGCGAACAGGCTGGGGAGAAGCGAACCCGCAAGCGTTACGGCTAATAACGGAAAGACCGTCAAGCATACGCTTACGGGCAAGGTACTTAGAGCGTTTCATTATTCCAAAATCTCCTCTTCTGCTTTTTTTGCGTCAAACTTCTCCTTAACAACCCGCTCTCTCGCCTCGTAATCAAGGAAGCGAGAACGGAGGATAGCGTCAATACGAGCGATACGAGAAGAGATGACCTCTTTAGCCGCACTCTTCTTTTCTTCGCTCGAAAACTTGTAAGCGTTGAATCTCTCCCAAACGCAAGCCTTCAAACCTCTATACTTGTAGGGGTCGAAAGTCTCATCGCCGGGCTTGTCAACGAAGTTGAGAGGTTCAACTGACACGAACCGAACCTTCACGACCTGACGAGAAGGGGTATTCAGCCCAATCTCGTAAGACATGAGAACTCTGTTGGCGTGTATGAGACGCGCTTTCAATTCTTCGCTCGTCAATTCAACTCTAAGCGTCCTGATAGGCACGACTGTTTTGACGACGCGCTCTCTCGTCTCTTCTTCAACAAGACGAGAACGGAGGATAGCGTCAATACGAGCGATACGAGAAGAGATAACCTCGTTAGATACGCTCTTCCTTTCCTCGCTCGAAAAACGGCAAGCGTTGAAACGTTCCCAAACGCATTCTTCGAGGTAGGTGTAACGCATGAGGTCAAAGGTCTCTCCACCTGCTTTGTCAACGAAATTTAAGGGAGAAATCGAAACGAAACGTATCTTCGCGACCTGACGAGAAGGGGTAGCAATACCCCTCTCGTAGGAAGCAAGAACCGAAAAAGCGGAGTTAAATCTTCCGATTCTCTCTTCGTTCGTCAATACTGTGTTGTTGATTTGAGTGTTCGTACTCATTGTAGTCAATTCCGTCTTAGTTGTGTTGTTCAAAACCCAGAATCAAAGCAACTCCAAATCCAAACGTAGCCTTCCGCGTTGGTAAGGGCATTTTGCCAATCTTGTAGCCATTGCTCCCTGTTGGTTGGGTCATCGGGGTATTTGAGGTTGCGTATATGATAGTAAGGTGAGTCACCCCCTTTATAGGGGTTATATTCACCGTCATAACCGAAATACGCCTTTGAGTAGCTATTACCCCGGGCATAGCAAAATTCGTATTGAGCATAGTCTACTGTATATATAAATATCATGTGCGATAGCCACCAAGTAGGCAGGTATCCGGGACGATTCTTTCGGTTAGGGTAAAAGCCACGCGCAATGTGTCTACAAGCCTCATCATACCCTATGACTTCGCCTAGCTTAATCAGGAAGACTCCCCATGGTTGCTCTTCCTCGAACGGAGGGAATTGCATCACACGCTCTACGCCAGATGCAACCTCAGCAGGCAGGGCGAGTTCCTCGGAGTCGTATTCGTAAAAGACGGGCGCGTCCGGTATCTTCCACTGTAACCGTTCTCTCAAGAAGGCAAGAAAGGCGACCAGTCCTTCAGGCATATCCGCCCTCTCCGGTGTTATCGCCATTTTTAGCAGACCTCCATCCAACAAACGAGAGTCGCCTTCTTGCTTGCAAGGGCTTGCATATCTCTCAAGTGTCTACGCACCGCCTTGTTGTGAATCTCATTCTGCGCCGTCGCCAGTTCCTCCGCACTCGTGAGCGTCTGGCGGGGGGTCTCATGGACGCAACGAATCCACTCCGCAATCGCCGCCACTCCCTCCGTAATTTCGCCTGTATCCAAACATCGGAAGTACCACCGCAACTCGCCCGTAACCACTCCCTCCTTCATACTTGGATAGCGGTAGGCGCAGAAGATTCCTTTCGGCTTGCCCTCAGCCGCCCGTTTTCCCGAAAACATACGGCGCGGGTAGGTCGCCAACTCTGAATAGAGCGCAGGATGCTCGTTTTCGATACGCTGAAATTCAAGTTCCAGAGTCTCCGCCGCGCTCTCCTTCTGCTCATACTGTTCATTGAAGAGTTTCATCACGGCTTTGGGGTCGTCAGGGGTAAGGAGGGGAGCCTCAATGCCCCGCGTCGCATTGATTTTAAGGATTTTGCCAGAGACGCGCTTGAGGAGGTTTAGCAGGTCTTCCAGCTCCTGCGGGGGCAGGAAGTTGTATATCCAGACCTTATCGTGGTGTACGGGTTTGGAGAGGTCGAGCCGCCTGTCTACGCGCCCCATTCTCTGCATGAGACGAACGGGGTTCCAGTGAACGTCGTAGTTTATGAGGATATTCGCGTCTTGCAGGTTCAAGCCCTCCGAAAGCACGTCGGTACTGATAAGTATCTCTATGGGGTCTTTCAGGTAGCGCGGGAGTTCCTCTGGCGAACAGTTGTAGTGGGGCGCAAACCGCTTGATAACCCGCTCCCTGTCTATCTTGCGCCCGCTGTCTAACTCTTCGATATTCGCGGTGGGAAGTTCCTTTTTCAACTCTCGGAAGAGGTAACGCGCCGTATCTCGAAACTCGGTGAAGATAATTTTCTTGCCCGCCAACTCCGGCGAGGCGAGGCAACTCTTGAGTTGCGATAGTTTGTCATCGGTGGCGGGGGTGAGGCGGTCATGCACTTTCGAGAGGATGCTAACCAGTTGAGTCATGTCATCCTGAGTAAGCGTTACAATAGCCTCAATGTCGTATTCTTCTGGATTGAGGGCGGCGGGCAGGTCTCGAAGGTTGTTCTCCTCTTCGTCATCCTCTTCGCCGTCTTTGCTACGCTCCATCTTGTGCAGAAGCGCCTGATTCCAAAGGTCTATGCGCTTCTGCTTCCACGCCTCCCAACTTTCGGGGTCGTTCACTTCCACGAATTTCCCCATCTTGATAAGGAGGTCTTCAAGGCTCGACTCGAACGCCTTGTAACTGCTCTCCAAACGCTTGAGGAGCAGGGTTCTAATCAAGCCTAGCACGTTCCTTTGAGAGACTAAAGCCCTTTCATCCTTCTCGCGCCTCTTAAACGCCTCCGTGTTGTAGACCGCGAGAGACAGCATAGGCTTGTCTTTCTGGAAGGCGAGTTTAATGTCTTCGTACAACCCCGCATAGACGCGATTCAGCGAGTAGGTGACAACGGAGGGGGGCTGGCGCTCCGGGAAGCAGGGGCGATTCGCCTCTATCTCCTCCGATTCCACCACGAACTTACGGCTTCGTTGTATCAAAACCTCTTTGAGCAGGTTGTCCGTTCGGAGCAGGTCGGCGTATTGTAACGAGACATCCTCCGTCTCGCTCACAATGCCGTATGCCTGCTTAATCTGATTTTCTACATTGGTAAAATGCTGGCGCAGGTCTTGTATGCCTATCGCGGCGAAGTGGCGAAGGTTCTTCTGAGCGAAGAAGTTTATGAGGTTGTATAGGTCAACAACGGTATTATGGGGGTCGCGGTCAACAGGAAGACCTGCTTTCTTTTCGTTATCTCCATAAGTTTTTTGGCGCGTGTTCGGTAAGGGTGGCGGAAATGATGGGCTTCGTCTACGATAACCACGTCGTAAAAGTCGCGGTAGTACTCAATATCCTCTTGAGGTATTGTGCCGTCGCGCCCGAAATCGGTATGGTTGTGAATGACTATCTGCTCTTTCAAGGCGCGGCGATATTTCGGCTTGAGGTAGAGGTTTATGTTTCTCTCCCATACCGATTCACGCCCGGACTTGGGAACGATAAGGAGAACCTTTTTCTTATGGAAGAGCGCGTTTTCGAGTAGCATCATGCCGATAAAGGTCTTCCCCAGCCCCACCCCGTCGCAAACAAGACAGCCGCCCCACTGTTCGGCGATTTGCAGGGCGCGGCGGTATCCGTCTTGCTGATACTTCGAGAGAACGGGATAGAGCGCCGA
>CAIJLM010000143.1 GCA_903821495.1 uncultured Chthonomonas sp.
CACACGACCTTGTGGTCGTGGTCTATCTCTTGCGCTCCGGTAGGCTTGCCGCCGTAGCCAAGAAGGATATGCCCGCTCTTTAGAACCTGAAAAATAACGCAGATACTCGGCGGCTTATGCTCCCAAACTATTTTTCCATCTGCATCTAGTTCGACAAGGCGGTTCTGCGTATTACCATATTCGGCGAACAGAATGCGGTGGCGTATGGGAGGGGCAGCCTGTGCAAGGCGGGTGAGAGCCATAAAAACTAGAACCGTTAGGAACCTGCTTATCATGCTGTCTCCTTTGCAATTCGGCTATGAGCGCGATAGTTTTCCCGCCGTTGCGCTCTCGGCGTGTTGTAAGGCATTTAGTTCTCCATAAACGGCTGTTTCACCTCTTAATGATTGTGAAATTTTGAAAGTTGGGGGCGAGCCTATCCTGTCTATTGGCAGGTAGGCGGATTCGCGAGTGGAATTTGGGAGAGTCGGGCTTGACAAATTATGCTAAACTCGGTTAGGATACACTACTCTTCAGGGGATATACTGTAGGAGAGCCTAGAGCGTTCGGCAAGTTGTCTCCGCGAGAGAGGCGATTTGAAAACGCGCATGATACAAAGGAGTCTTTATGAAAGCTACTCGTCACTCGTTCGTCGCTTTAGCCGCCCTGCTCGTTACGGGCGCGAGTCTGTTCGTCGCGCCCAGCGCAGGGCGCAAGGGGCCTTTCAACCCGGAAGCGCTACCCCCCACAATCGACTCTACCAAAAAAGTTCACTTTGTTACCGTTGATAACGCCTTTACGCCGCCCAACGAAAACTGGACTCCCAACCTCAAAATCCTAACAGGCGGAGACCACACAACAGAGGCTGTGACCGTAGGCGGGCATACGGGCGTTAAGGTGATGGGGATAAAATTCAACACCGCTGATGACCTCTACCCGATGTGGGCGAATGAACACACGGTAGATATTCTGATGCAGTTCTATGGCGACTCCGCGCTACTCAATCCAGATGGCTCCCCGTGTTACTTCAACTTTTTGACAGGAACGCTACCAGAGCCTATCGCAGTGGATGGTGGCGAACTCCCTGCACACGCTAAAAACGGCAAATGGAACTGGGTTCTGTTTCGGGTTCCCAACGGGTTGCGGCACATGGATGGGGGACGCTTAATAGGAACCATGCACCCGAAATCTAAAAAGGACGCTGGTCTGATAGAGGTCTCAAAGAACAGCGGGCAGAACGGCGGCACAATTCGTATGGATGGTCTACACGACTTCAAGGTGCGATTTGTCGCGTTTGGTCAACAGGGAGCCTTTGGAGAGCCGGAGCAGATTAACCATTTTAAGCGTTAGGGATTCTCTGTAGTTACAGGCAAACATAGAAAAGGGACTCCCCATAGTGATTATGGGGAGTCCCACTCTTTATCGTCAACGTTATCGTTAGTTCACGAGATGTTGGCGCACCATGTAACGGAAAATCGCGGCGCGCTCCTCGTCAGGAAAGGTACGAATAGACGGAGCGATTTGCAGTTTCCTCTGTTTACACCAGAGCATAAACTGCTCGTCGGTAAAGTAGTACACCCACTCAGGAACCCGAATCATCTTTTCACCGAATTGAATAGGAGCCATTGTCTCCACTGTTTTACCCTATTGCTTTCTAAATACACGCTACCTCTTCATGCGTCACGCCTTAAATTAAGACACGCGAGGCGCGGGGAGTAGCGTTCGGGCGAAGGATGCCTCCCTTCGCCCTGTTTTCTCGCGCCTCAAACCAACACTTACTCTAAATCGATATTTACCAGAACCTGCTGGCTCCCGCGTCGTATCACCATGCTCACCGATTTACCCGCAGGGAGGGCTTTCACTACAGAGGTTACGGCATCCGCGCTGTCCACTCTTTTGCCATCTATTCTCTCGACGGTGTCGCCTTTCAGCAGTCCGGCTTCGGAAGCGGGGCTACCCGGAACCACCTCCACAATAACCGCCCCTGGTTTGCCGGATGCTTGAAGTTTCAGTTGTTCACGCACTTCGGGGTCGTCCGAATTGCCGACAACAATTCCCAACTTGCCTTTGGTCTCCGCCTTCTGAACGGGCTTCGCCTGTGCAACCTTCTTCTCGTCCACTGTGCCGAGCGTCACACTGAGCGTCTTTTCGTCAGAGCCGCGTCGAACCGTGACGGGAACCGATGTACCCGGCGTAGTTCGCGCCACGATGTCGCGGAAATCAATCTCGCCGTTAATGGTTTTGTTGTTGAAGCGCGTAATGATGTCTTCCACCTGAAAGCCGGCTTTTGCGGCGGGGGTTCCATCTTCCACCTGCGTAACGAGTACGCCTTTGGAGGTGTTATAGCGCCTCTGCGCGTCAAAGTCCAACGCTTTCGGAGCAAGACCCAGATAGCCGCGAGTCACGGTTCCCTTTGCAATCAGTTGCTCCATCACGAACTTCGCGGTGTTGATAGGAATAGCGAAACCGATGCCTACGCTACCGCCCGTCGGCGACTCTATCGCAACGTTGATACCCGTCACGCGCCCATACATATCTACGAGGGGCCCCCCAGAGTTACCGGGGTTGATACTCGCGTCGGTCTGAATTAGGCTAGGGTAGTAGCGCCCGTTAGACCCCATTCCAATCTGCTGATTGCGGTGAAGCGAAGATACGATACCGAGGGTCATCGTGTCGCTCAAGCCGAACGGGCTACCAAAGGCTACCGCCCACTGACCTATTTTTATTTTGTCGGAGTCGGCGAGTTCCGCGGCGGGAAGGTTCGTCGCATCTACTTTGATGAGGGCGAGGTCGCTACGAAAATCGCGCTTCACCTGCCCATTGAACTCTCGCCCATCCTGCAAGCGCACCACCACTTTGTCCGCGCCCTGCACAACGTGGTCGTTGGTCAAGATGTATCCATCCTGACGCACAATTACGCCCGAACCGCTTGCGGTTGCGCGGGGAGCCTGAAAGCCACGCGGCGCGCCAGGGAAGCCTCGCCCGAAGGGGTTGCTCTCCTCCTCCTCCGAAGCTCCCGCCGCCTGTTTCGCCCTAATAAACACTATCGAAGGACGCAGGGTCTCCGCCACCTGCTCAAAATCGCTCTGCATCTCTATAATGTGCGCGCCCGGCTGAACGGGCGGCTTCGTGTTTTGCGCTCCCGCGTTACCGCGCAAGCCAATGGCTGTTATCACTCCAAGTCCGAATACGACAGGAATCGCTACTATCAAAGGGGTTTTCTGTCGCCATGACATTGTTTCCATGTTTTCTCGCTCCTTGGCACTCTTTTATTGTTTGGATGTTTGGAGGGAAGCGCGTGCGCCCCCCTATCACTTTCAATACCTGTAAAACGATAGACGGCTGAATCGGGCTGTTTGTTTCACTCTCTCGCCGAAATTGTCTTGTTCGTTATTAAGAAATACGGGTAATAGGTAGGTTCGTAGTTCCAAATTTGCATAAATTTTTAATAATGTTGCAAAACAATCTCCCCCTCCCAAAATGAGAGGGGGAGATTGCGAGCGTTGAGAGGCGAACATCC
Organism: uncultured Chthonomonas sp.; assembly: GCA_903821495.1. Lineage (GTDB taxonomy): Bacteria > Armatimonadota > Chthonomonadetes > Chthonomonadales > Chthonomonadaceae > CAIJLM01. The sequence continues at coordinate 3,500 of CAIJLM010000143.1, forward strand.
GTACCTATTTTTTGCGAACAATCGTCTTTAGCGCGAAAGGTCTACGCGCTGTATGGCTTTTTGCGATGCGTAGGGAGGCGACGCTGGTCTGCATCCAGAGGCTGTTCGCCAGCTGTCGCGCCATTCCCGATTCGAGAGTGATACTCGCGGTCTCCTCAAAACGCGCAGGAAGCAGACTGAGGTCGCAGGGCGCGTCGTCTACCATGAAAGCGCGATGGAAGTACTGATACCCTGTAGACATCACGCAGAAGGGGTTGGCGGAGTGTTCCAGCCCTAGCGCGTGCCCCAGTTCGTGCATAGCCGCGCCAATCGTCGTGGATGCCAGCGACCAGAGGGTGTTACGGTACGCGCTCTGGTTGTACACTCTGGATACGTCCACGGAGGTAGTGTCGGTGAAAGCGATAGGAACCTGAGCGACGCTGTTGGGCCAGCTACACATTCCGAGGTTACTGACAACCCCATAGTCCATACCGCCAAGAGAGGCGTAGGCGAAGGGCTTGCCCTGCTTGCTGTCGTAGCGCGAGAAGGCGGTTATTGCAAGGGTCTTTGCGTTGTCGTTAGGAAGTCGCTTTCGTACTTCGTACTGAACGAGGCTCCATACCTGATACTGCGAGTAGCTCCTCAACTGCTCTGCGGTGTAGGGCAGTCGCACGGTGGAGACTACCGCTCTCCCTTGCGAATCGGTGTCGAAGGCGAAGGTCTTCCGCCCATGACCAAGCGTGTTCATTCTCTCCGCTATAAAGGTCTGCATGAGTTTTGCGGCGACATCTATTTTCGCTCTGTAGTCTTGCGGGTCGGAAGCGAGTTGCGTGGGGTAGCGGGTGTCGCCGTACTTATCGGTAACGTAGACGAAGCGCACTTTACGGACGGACGGGACGGGATGATAGAAGAGCGTGAACTCTTTCGTAACGTCGCCACACTGTAGGCGAAGGCGGTTTTCGCCGGGAACCAGTTCGGCAAGGGCTTTGAACTGATTGCGGTACATATTCGCCTGATAGGAGCGCGACTGCTGAGGCGACGATAGATTCGTGATGACAATAGCGCGACGGTGGTCTTGATTTACCTGCTCTAGCCACGAATTACTTGTTAGTTGTGTTTGATTCGTTTTTTCGCCCCGTAACTCTCCCGTAAGGAGGGCTACCGGGTAGCGTAGCGTCGTTCCCGATTCGATATTCCTGACCTGAATTTCTTGCGCGTTTACGGAGGATGCCTGCAATGTTCCTACTATAAGAGAGCCTATTAAGGGGAGTAAATTACCCGTCGTTTTCCATGCGTTCATTTCGTTTTCGTCTCCTTACGCTATTTCAGAGAGCGTCCGTTCTCTAACTATTTTTTCCACTATTGAGGCGAAGAGGAGACGAGCAGAAGTACTAGGAACCGTTCCGTAGATTTACCAGTTTGGAATCTCAACCTGAATTACTGTCATTTTGCGTCGTTTGGCAACCCATGTTATTTTGTCGTTTCGCGTCTCTAGTCGCTCTTTTGCCTTGCTCATTTACACATATAAGAATCGTCGGAGTTTGTAGCGCAGAAGCGCATTCGTAAAAATACGAGGGTTTTGCAGATATTGAATCGTCGCCTTAATTTGACGGGCGGGGAGGTATTGCCGTATAATGAAACAACCTATTAGAAGCTGAGGACGCGCCCCGTCAACTGCACGATTCCCCGTGCTACATCGTCAACAGTACAAAAAATATCAAAATACTGTCAATGATAAACAAATGTCCACTTGCCCCCCCCCTTCTGTTATCGGTTATAATTACTTGAAGGCTGTTGTTGTGGTGCAGGAATCGCACTACTTTAGGCAGTACATCTATCAGGAGGTAATCTATGAGGCGTCTTCTTCGTGTTTTGGTATACGTCGCTCTACCCGGTCTGTTGCTCCTCAGTAGTTTAGAGGCTCACGCGGCTATTCCGAGAATCCTTTCGTTCTTGTGCGAAAATGCGCAAGCAACAGAGCAAATATCCTCTGCGTCCTCGGCAAATTTTATGCCTCAAGTCTATCAGAGTATTACAGCGCAATATAGTGTAAACGATGCCGTTGTCCCGAACCAAATTCTCTATTTCTATGTGACGAATACGAGCAATGTCCCTAGCTCTCTTATCACCTTAGACCGCGACCACGATATAACGGACGCCGACGGGAAATGCCATGTCGTGATATGCGGTTCAGGGGCTTCGGTTACAGATGGCACAGATATTCGAGTGTATGTCAAGGCAGTGAACCCTAATACACACGTAACTATTATCAGTTCATTCGTGACAATTACTATACGGCAGTATCACCCTAATATCGCGGATTCACCATGGGAAGGTCCCATTATACTACCCAGCGAAGGCATTGAGTACAACATGAGCGCACTTAACAAAATGGCAAGCTACACAAGCACCGCGATAGGGGACTGGACAGATACCCACTACATCACATTTGCACAGAACAACGCGAACTATCAGCTCTATTTCGAGGAATTTATTCCATTAGACCATAATCTTAGTTGGTACGGGCAAACGCTTAAACCATTTAAGCCGGGAAATCCCAATCCATACTCTAAAATTCAGTACAATATGTGGTTCTTAGATGCAAATGCAGTTACACCTCACAATCCATGGACTCCTTTTGGATGGCGCTTCGATATACAAGATATCGCGGATCATGAGATTGGTCACTTCTTGGGGGTTGGACACAACGAGATATATGGTAAATCACTAATGTACCCTAACGATGCTAGTTATTTCGTTTGGGGAACAGTGAAACCTCGGACAGAATCGGATTGGTCTACTATCTTCGCCTACTATCCATATAACCCTTAGAGGGTGATATGTTTCAACGATTGGAGACTCTAACGATGCAAGTTTCAAAGACCGCCTTGTTAGGTATGGGGCTTCTGCTGGCGGGGAGCGTTATGGCGTTCGCTGGACAGTCCCCTAAGAAACCCTCTCGCACAATAAAACCGTCGAGCGTTCGGAAACCCGTAACAGTAAGTAAATCGAACGCACGTGTAGTTAGAGCGCAGATGTCTCGCCCTAGCCCGCCACGCTCCCCAGACACATTAGCCGCTCTCACGGATATTATTGTCATCGGTAAGGTGACAAAAGTATTGGCGATGCGGACTACGCCTGTAGACTGTCCTCCTTCCGAATTTTGGTACGGAAATCATACGGTCTACTCGTTCCATGTAGAGGAATATCTTTTGGGCAAAGGTGCAGATAATATCAAGATACGCCATGAGGGAGGAGAGGCGGCAGGTCTTCGCTACATACAGGATGACAATCCGGGACTGCTTGTCGGTGAACGGTATCTCTTATTTCTCGTGTCCTCGCAAAACAGTCCGCAAGTTAAAAAATACGGATATCTGGCTTGTAGTAAGGGTGGCAAAATCTATAAGGCGGGCGATGCCGATGAGCTGCAGCTAAGGCATTTTCAGCGCGGCAAGATACGCATAGAGGACGGCGTTCTAGTGCAAGCCACTGACGACGAACATCCTCTGCCCCCTTGGAGGTTTGAGTCGCCGGGTTGCGACCAGTTGATAGGGATTACGGAGCGGGAAGCGCACGACGTTATCAAGAAAGCCATTAAGGATAGCATCGGAATGGGCAGGTCTACGGTGTATACGGACGACTGACCTAGATTTCAGGGGTGTCCGACCAGTGGGGGCGAAGGAGAGCGATTCTCCTTCGCCCCTATTTCACGTCTCCAATTTGACGGGCGGGGAGGTATTGCCGTATAATGAAACATACTTTTAGAAACTGAGGACGCGCCCCGTCAACTGCACGATTCCCCGTGCTACAGCGTCAACAGTACAAAAAATATCAAAATACTGTCAATGATAAACAAATGTCCACTTGCCCCCCCCTTCTGTTATCGGTTATAATTTTACTACGAGTCAATTTTGTCGCTACAGTGCAGGAATTGCACTCCAAAGACACGAACTACACATCACGAGGCTAAACTATGAGGCGTTTTCTACGTGTTTTGGCATTCTACTCTCTACCCGCCTTGCTTCTCTTTAGTGGCGGAATGGCTCACGCGGCTATTCCAAGAATCCTTTCGTTCTTGTGCGAAAACGCTAAAAACTTCCAAGAACTTTCATCAGCATCCAGCGCAGATTCTATGCCTCAGATGTACATGAGCGTTACCGCGCAGTATAGCGTAAACGATGCCGTTGTCCCGAACCAAACTCTCTATTTTTATGTGACGAAC
>CAIJLM010000144.1 GCA_903821495.1 uncultured Chthonomonas sp.
CATAAGAGCTTCCTCTTCGCTTAGGGAATAGTATAGAAGGAGTATACCATACTCTATTTAAGAGGCAAGGTCTTCTGGGGTGTACAGACTTAAAACATTAGTCGCCTGGCTCCGATAGAACGAAGCAGTCTTTGACATGGTGCAAGAGCGTCCCAGCAGTCTCCATCGCATTGGCATCCGACTAAGCCTTGCCGAACTCCCTGATAGACTGTAAAAAGATTAGCGTTTATAGATGTTAGCGCGATGCCATGCAATCGCTTCGAGGGCGGGAGCGTATTCGATTTGGGCGGGAAGGCGTATCGCTGTTTCGGCTCTGATATAAGACGGGGCGGAGCGCAAACGGGGCGAAGCCACTACAGTGTAGGCATCCGAAAAGGTGTACCATCCCGCGTCAAATCCCCAGTGATGATTTTTGCAGAGGGCGACTCCGTTGCGCGGGTCGTCGTTGTGGAAACGGCTAAACGGCATGATGTGCGCGGCGTCTACAATCTCGCCTCCTCCGTCTATGTCAACAGCGAGTGAGCAGACCGCGCAGGAGTGGCGATACAGGTCTTTAACCACTCTGGGGAAGAGAGAGCGCCGAATGTAGTAGCCCGTCTCATCCGCCGTCTCGCGAACGACACCCGCTCGGAACTTACTCTGCGCCTCGGCTTTCAGTCGCTCCGCTTCGTAGTCAAGCGGGTTATTCGGGATATAGGACTGTATACCCGCAAACTCCTTACCGAAATACTGGTTCAATAACAAGGCGCGGAGCGTGTCTATGGCGGCGCGGTCTTGAAGGAGTTCCCAGAGGTCTGGCGCCAGAATGGCTCCCTCTATTTCTGTGGTTAGTTGGGTGAGAGTGGCTCCCTTACCGAGCGATTGAGGCAAGATAGGGAGTTCGTCTTTCGTTAGCGTCCAGAATCCCTCGTATGTCATGTGGCGGAAAGGCAAGACAATTTTCTCGTGCCATGTATCAGGCGGGACAAGCGCTCGCCAGTAGACTCGAAACGTTGCAACCAGTTCGGGAGTGAGCGCGATAAGGTCGCGCTTGACACGCCCTTGCTGAATTTCATCCAAAACAGCCAGCAAGAGAATGGGCTTATGCGGAGCCTTCCCATACTTCGGGTACTGGTTTCGGTGAAGATTTCCAAAGGCGTCAAGATATTTATGAAGCGTATTCACTTGTCCCTCTTTGCGCCCTCTCCTCAGCTATCACAACACGGAGATATCCTGCGATTTTAGAGTCCAATAGTGGGTTCATAGGTTTCTCGAAGCGGGTGAGGAACTAAACCCTGCGGATGGATATAGCGCCTTGTTTATGAACGCCCCGCGAAACCGCAATCTCTCAACGCCGTTGCGACGGCGCGAATACGGGCAGGAAAACGAGTGGGATCGGCTCCGTTCCAGTTGGCGTTGAATTCGTCTGTATGGGTTGGAGTTAGTTCAACCTCAACCTTACCGCCATAGCCGCCTGCCTCAACCTGTATTTCAATTGTTTCGCCGTTGCTGAGTCTATCCCCCTGATATAAGATGCCTGTCGTAAAAAGGATGAGGAATTTGGAGCGGGAGACGTAGGATATCCTCACATGAAGCCTCCTTTCATAGGCGCATTATGGGTGGGGAACAACTAACCATGATAGCTATTCGGTCAAAGCAAAGCGATACAGGGCAACACGCTTCTAGAACTAGTGCAGTCTCTCGAAAGTGCGTGCGGCATCAAC
>CAIJLM010000145.1 GCA_903821495.1 uncultured Chthonomonas sp.
ATCTACCACGCGCCCGCCGTTGCCGTGCGGAACGCGGAGGGAGACATCGCGGGTCTCTTCCGCCTTCTTGCCGAAGATTGCGATGATAAGGCGCTCTTCTGCGGTGAGTTCGCTCTGACCTTTTGGCGCAACTTCGCCCACGAGAATATCTTCAGGGCGAACCTCTGCGCCGATTCGGATGATACCGTTCTCGTCGAGGTCTTTGAGTTGGTCTTCGCCCACGTTTGGAATATCGCGGGTGAACTCTTCAGGTCCTAGTTTGGTGTCGCGCGCCTCTTTGTCGAACTCTTCGATATGGATAGAGGTGAAGATGTCGTCCTTTACGAGTCGCTCGCTGAGAAGGATAGCGTCTTCGTAGTTGTATCCGCCCCAAGGCATGAAGGCTACGAGTACGTTTTGACCTAGCGCGAGTTCGCCCTTATCTGTACAGGGACCATCGGTAAGCACCTGCCCCTGTCGCACTCTCTGCCCTTGATAGACGATGGGGCGTTGGGTGATACAGGTTGAGTTGTTCGAGCGAAGCAGGTTGATAAGGCGATAGCTGTCTATGCGCCCATCTACTGTGCGAACGTCTATCTGGTCGGCGGTGACGCGAGTGACAACGCCGCTACGCCGTGCAAGGGCGATAGCGCCGGAGTCTCTGGCGGCTCTACGCTCCATGCCCGTCTTAACGAGGGGCGCGTCGGGGCGCAGGGTAGGAACGGATTGGCGTTGCATATTCGCGCCCATGAGAGCGCGGGTCGCTTCGTCATTTTCGATGAAGGGTATCATCGCCGTTGCAATAGAGATAAGCTGAACGGGGGCGATGTCCATCAGTTCGACCATTTCGGGGCGAACGATGGGGTACTCTTCCTCGTGGCGCACCTGCACGGTTTCGTCTGCAAAGTAGTTGTCTGCGGTTAGCATGAGGTTTGCGGGCGCGATATGGAACTTATGGTCTTCGTCCGCAGTTGTCCAGAACAGTTCGTTGGGGTTTTCGTTCACTTTGCCGTTTTTGACGGTACGGTAGGGCGTTTTCAGGAAGCCGTAGTCGTCAATACGCGCATAGACCGCCATAGAGCCGATGAGTCCGATATTGGGACCTTCAGGGGTTTCGATGGGGCAGATGCGCCCGTAGTGGCTATGGTGAACGTCGCGGACTTCGAGTTTCGCGCTCTGGCGAGAGAGACCGCCGGGTCCTAACGCTGAGAGGCGGCGTTTCGCGGTCAGTTCGGCGAGCGGGTTCGTCTGGTCCATGAACTGTGAGAGTTGGCTGGAGCCGAAGAAGCTTTTGATACTTGCCGAGATGGGCTTGACGCTTAGGATGAGCTGAGGAACGATGTTTTCGGTGTCCATCGAGGTCATGCGCTCTTTAGCGACTTTCTCCATACGGAGGAAGCCCATACGAAGTTGCGATTGAAGCAGTTCGCCTACGCTACGGATACGCTTGTTTTCGAGGTGGTCGATGTCGTCGGTGGTTCCCGCGCCCGCGTTCAGGTTAATGATGTAGCGAACAATAGCGACAAGGTCTTCTTTCGTAATGGCGCGCGCCGCTTCGGGCAGTCGCCATCCGAGTTTCTTGTTGACTTTGTAGCGTCCGACTCGCGCCATATCGTAGCGCCTCGCGTCGTAGAAGATGCTTTGAATCAGGTTGCGCGCGGATTCAAGGGTCGCCGGGTCGCCGGGTCGAATCTTTTTATAGATGTCAAGCAGGGCGGAGTTCGGGTCTTGCGCGATGTTGTCTTGCTGTATCGTCGCTTCGATATACGAGTTGATGTCGAAAATTTCCAGCGTCGGCAGTTTCAGTTTCGCCACCGCATTGGCGTGGGTTTTGTCGCTGATAAGCTCGTAGGCTTTGATGATGACTTTGCCCGTTGCATCGACGATGTCTTCCACGGGTCTTTTGTGGAAAAGCATCTCCGAGGTTGGGTTTTCCAGCGTGGCTCGCTTGCTGAACAGGTCTATCACGTCCTGAATGGTGGAGGTGTTCGACTTGAACTGCGCGATGGTATCTCCGCCCACTTTTTCGATGAGAGCGGTCAAAGACTCTGGCGTGGTGATAGCGTCCTCTTCGGCGACGATTTCACCTGTTTTGGGGTCGGCGAGAGGAGCGGCGAAGCGCATTGCAAGGAAGTAGTCCTTGTTCGCTTCCGCTCGAACGACGATTCCGTTGTCGTTCTTGATTTCGACGTTCTCATATATCCAAAACTGCTCTAGCGCGACGGAGAGCGGCATTTCGAGAGGGATTAAGCCCCTATCGGGAAACGCTTCCAGAGCGCGAAGGAGCGTAGTTACGGGAAACTTTTTGGTTTGACCAATACGCACTTCAATCTGATGATGGGCGTTGGTTTCGATATCCACCCATGCTCCCTCTTGCGGGATGATGGTGGCGAAATAGAGTACGCGCCCGGAGTAGTCGAGTGTATCTTTGAGATAGACTCCCGGTGAACGCGCCAATTGGCTGACAACAACTCGCTCCGCGCCGTTAATGATGAAGGTTCCCTTGTCTGTCATCAACGGCAAATCGCCCAGATAGACTTCGCTCTCAATCTCCTCTTTGTTGGCTTGCTTCAGCAGAACCTTCGCTTTGATGGGAGCCTCGAAGGTGGTGTCCCTGTCGCGGCAGTCTTCAATAGAGTACTTAGGTTCGCCGAGTGTAAAATCGGTAAGGGAGATAGAGGTTGTGTTAGTGAAGTCGTGAATGGGTGAAAAACTGTCGAAGAGTTCTTGGAGTCCTTCTTCGAGAAACCACTTATAGGAGTTG
>CAIJLM010000146.1 GCA_903821495.1 uncultured Chthonomonas sp.
AGCGTCTGGAACTCCGATTTGCAGAAAGGCGGTCTCCACATCGGGGAGTAGTTCAGGGTTCGGGACTACCTTCCAGCGAAACGCCTCCGTCAGAAACGCCATCCCCTCCGGCTGTTGCAGACGGTGTAGCCCTACCGCCGCGCAACACTGAACGCGCCACGAGTTGGGGGATTTGAGCGCGAACTGAAGCGTGGAGACGCTCGATTTACCGATTTCAACCATGCGTTGCAGGGCGGCGTAACGCACCGCCTCCTCATTCTGGTTGAGGCGGAGGTAGGCGTTCCAGACTTTCGCCTGCGTAATCGCTCCTTCTACAAAACTCATAGCGGTTCTTTTCTCCTTTACGCCGCTTTTAGCGTAGGAAAGCGGGGAGGATAGGTTGAACTATATTCTACTCGAAAACCGACTTTCCCTGTCGGCTTGTTTTTGTGAAGAAAGAGAGAATGAGAGATGCATAGCCGAGAAGAGGCGTGGGAACTCCTCACAGAGTGGACGCAGAGCGAAAGCCTGCGAAAACACGCCCTATCTGTGGAAGCCTCTATGCGTTACCACGCCCGCCTCAATGGAGAGCCAGAGGAGTTGTGGGGACTGACGGGGCTACTACACGACTTCGACTATGAGCGTCACCCCGACGCTTCCGAACACCCCGCCGTAGGCATGAACCATCTGCGTTCGCTCGGCTACGCCGAAGAGATGATACAGGCGATAGGCGGACACGCCACCTACCTGAATATCCCGCGTGAGACGGCGCTCGCGAAAACCCTTTTCGCAGTGGACGAACTCTCCGGCTTTATTATCGCCGTCGCGCTCACACGCCCATCGCGCAGGTTGGCGGAGGTAGACGTTCCCGCCGTCAGGAAGAAACTGCGGCAGAACGGTTTTGCGCGGGGCGTGAATCGCGAGGACATCGCGCTAGGTTGCGAAGAGTTGGGGGTTGAGATGGATACGCTCGTTGAGAACTGCATTCTCGCTCTCCAATCCATCGCCCCCGAATTGGGACTATAGGATGGCTATCAATTCGCCCGCCGCCGCTATAGAGGAGTTCGCCGCCGTCATGCTAGAGAGCGCCGAGTGCGGCTTTGCCCTTCTCGGCGAGGATAGAAGGCTTCTCTACGCCAACGGTAAATGGCGCGTCGCAGAGGGTAGCGACGGTATGCTCCAAGCCTTCAATAGCCTATACGAAGATTCAAACGCGGTAGAGGAGGCGCAGGAGATACTTATAGGGATAGCCAACGTTCTTGCAGGGGAAGCCTATCTGTTCGAGCGGGAGTACGCCAATGCGGAGGGCGTTTATCTTCTGCGCGTCTCTCTATTGCAGTTTCAAGGGCGGAGTATGGCGATGGTTCAACGCATAGAGTTGACCGCGCCTATTGCCGCGCATCATCAGCGCTGGGAGGAGAGAAGGCTTCTCGCGGAGCGTGAACGGCAGATTCGAGAACTGCTGACGCTAGAGAAGATAGGCGCGGGAGAGATGAGCGCGGAGACGGCGGAGATTTACGGTAGAATGTCGCTTCGGGAGTCGCAATCCGAAATTTTCCAGAGCCTTGTAGAGAGGTATGGGGAGATGTTGAATCAGATGGCGGACGGTAGGCTCTACCAGATTGATTATGACATCTCAGACCGCCTACGCGCTATGGGAGACCAGTTGGGGCTAGTTCATGCAGGCTCTCGCGATGTGATTGACCTGCACACAAATGCGCTACGCAAAGCGATGGTAGATGCAGACTACACACAGTCGAGCGCCTTACTGGAAGAGGGGCTTCATATAGCGTTGGAGCTGATGAGTTATCTCGTAGGGCACTATCGCAAATACCTCTGGCTGAACCATAATCAAGCCGAATACGAGGAGATTTAGCCCTCGCTACCTCTAACTCCTCTTTGCAAGGTGGCTAGTAGTTCGCCTTGAGCGCCGGACAAAATCACTGGGAGCCACCTCTCGCCCAGTGTTGGGAGAGGGGCGAGGGCTTACGGCTTTCCTGATAGTCAATACACCAAACTATATCTTAAAGCCTATTGTCGAAAGTGAGGAGATTTGCATGATGGAAACACGAGGTTACACCAAAGCGTTCTAGCGCAGATAGATGAGAGAACGTCAACCGATGACTATGGCTCTTGCTTAACCCAGATAAGGGACTTACGAAGGAATAAGTGTTCCATTTGAAAACCAGAAGCCCTCACCCCCGTCCCCTCTCCCAATTCTGTGCGAAGGGTGACTAGGGCGGTAGGCGGTTTTGTTGGGCGATAGCCTCTCTTACCCTAGAGG
>CAIJLM010000147.1 GCA_903821495.1 uncultured Chthonomonas sp.
ACCGTTCAGGTTGTGGTAATGGATAAGACGGGAACCCTGACGTATGGCAAACCCCGCCTCACCGATACCGTCGTCGTAGAGGGCTACACGGAGGCGGCTCTGCTTCAACTCGCGGGTTCCGCCGAACTGCATAGCGAACACCCCATCGCTCAGGCGATAGTAAGCGGCATGAAGCAGTGGGAGATGTCGCCGCTCAAAGTAGAGGAGTTCGAGTCTTTGACGGGGCAGGGAGTTCGCGCTACTGTGCAAGGCAAGCAGGTGTTGATAGGAAACCTCTCGCTGATGTCGGCGCAGGGGGTAGCGGTATCTGAGGGTTGGAAAGAGCGACTGGAAGCCTTCGCAAAGGGAGGCAAAACCTCTCTGCTTATCGCTGTGGAGGGGGCTGTTGCGGGGGCTGTCGCTGTGCAGGACACGCTCAAGCCTACCGCGAAAGAGGTTATCGCTCGGCTGACTGCGTTGGGAATAGAGACCGTTTTGCTATCCGGCGACCAGAGAGCGATGGCGGAGGCGGTGGGCAAGGAGTTGGGAATCTCGAAGGTGGTTGCAGAGGTTTTACCGCATCAGAAGGCGCAAGCGATACAGAAACTCCAACAGTCGGGAAAGCGCGTCGCGATGGTGGGAGACGGAATCAACGACGCGCCCGCGCTTGCGCTCGCCGATGTGGGCATAGCGATAGGGAGCGGTACAGATATAGCCCTCGAAACGGCGGATGTGGCGCTACTCCGCGAAGACCTGAACGCCATTCCCGACGCGATAGAACTCTCACGCGCGGTTATGCGAAATATCCGCCAAAACCTCGTATTCGCGTTCGGCTATAACATTCTGGGTATCCCTGTCGCTACGGGACTCTTCTACCACTGGACGGGCTGGCTTCTCTCGCCTATGCTCGCTTCGTCCGCAATGGCGTTGAGTAGCGTGTCGGTAGTTACGAACGCGCTCCGCCTACGCCGTTTTCGTCCGGGTAAGAGATAGGAATTGGGAACCCTTTTCACTAGCCCTCACCCCGCCCTTCGGACGCCCCTCTCCCGATTCGAGAGAAAAGGCTCAGTCTGTAAGTTGGTTAGACTTCTGTTTAGACGACAAACAGCGCACTTACTTGCGTTTCCAATGACGCTCTTATCGCTTCCAGTCCCGCGCTGATTTCGCCCTCCGTCAGCGTCCCCTGCCCGGAGCGGAAGGTGAACGATAGAGTCAGGCTCTTCACGCCGTCGGGAAGCGGACTGCCCTGATAGACATCCACAAGGCGATACCCCGCAAGATTTGTCGCGTTCGCCGCCGCTATCGCCCTTTGCACCTCTGCGTAGGTAACGCTTTCCGCGAGGCGTGGCGCAAGGTCTCGAACAGCGGTGGGGAAGCGCGAAGCCGACTGATAACGCTCCTCGACCTCCGCGTTCGCCCGTAACGCCTCCAGAGGAACCTCGAACAGGTAGACCCGATGACGCAGTTCCAACTGCGAAACGAGGCGCGGGTGCAACTCTCCGATAATCCCAACGGGATAGTCTCCGCCCAGCGTGATAAGCGCGGTTCGCCCCGGATGGAACTGCGGATAGTCGTTCGCCTGTTCGCCAAGGGCTTCTATCACCGCATTCGAGATATGCAGACCCTCTAGCAGTCGCTCCAAAACCCCTCGCGTCGCGCCGAAGTCGGCGGTAAGCGGAGCGTTATCTTTCCGCCACCCCTCCTCTTCAATCTCGCCCATCAGCAGTCCCGCAACCGACAGAAACTCAACGGGCGTGTGCATCTCCGCGATAATCTCGTTCTGCCAGACGCGCCCAACCTCGAAAAGCGCTAGCGAGCGCTGTCCGGCGCGGGTTGCATTGCGTTGCGCCACCTGTAGCAGTCCCGGCAGGTGACTCCGCCGCAGACTCCCAATCTCGGAAGAGAGCGCGTTGCGGACGGGAACGCGGCGCGGGTCTTCGGCGGAGGTATCAAAGACAGACGGAGGCGTGAGGCTATGCGTGACCACCTCTTGCAAGCCGCACGAGGCGAGCAGGTTCCGCACTCGCGCAATAAACCGCCCCTCCTCGCTATCGCCGCCCTTTGTCGTTGCGCCAATGGGGAGGGTTTCGGGGATGTTCTCGTACCCGTAGATACGCCCTACCTCCTCCACCAAGTCCTCCTCCATCGTGAGGTCGGGGCGGAATCCCGGTATCGCTACGCGGAGGCTATCGCCCTCTTGAACCGCATAGAGTCCGATACGCCGCAGACAGTCTTGCGCCTCGTCAATCGTAATATCGGGAATACCGAGCAGGTCTAAGGCGCGTTGTAGGCGCAGAGTAATCTCTTTGGGCGCGGACGGGTTCGGGTAGACATCTATCACGCCAGACAGCGCTCTGGGTTGCCCCATACTCTCTAGCAGTTCGCACGCTCTATCTACAGCGCGACGAGCGCCATCTGGGTCAACCACGCGCTCAAAGCGATAGGAGGCTTCTGTTCGCATCCCTACGGCGCGGGCGGTTCGGCGAATGGAGAGCGGGTTGAAGTGCGCCGATTCGAGGAGTAGATTCACGGTGGAGTCCGTCACCTCTGTGTCCGCGCCGCCCATCACTCCCGCGATAGCCACCGCTTTTTCCGCGTCCGCAATCACCAGCATATTGGGGTTCAGTTCGCGCTCCACGCCATCCAGCGTGGTGAGTTTCTCGCCGTCAAGGGCGCGACGCACAACGATTCTCCCCCCCGCGAGGGTGTCTAAATCGAAGGCGTGAAGCGGTTGCCCTAATTCGAGCATCACATAGTTGGTCACATCTACAAGGTTGTTGATAGGGCGTTGCCCCGCCGCCTCCAGCCGCCTCTGCATCCAGAGCGGCGAGGGTTCTATCCGAATGTTTCGCACGATACGCGCCGCGTAGCGCGGGCAGAGGTCGGGCGCTTCAATCGTGACGGAGGCGGCTTCTGCGGCTTCGCCCCCCTGTTCTGAGGGCGGAGGGGCGGGAGTTTTCAGCGGAAGGTCGAACAGCCCCGCGATTTCACGCGCCACGCCGACTAGCGAAAGGCAGTCGCCCCGGTTCGGCGTAATGTAGACATCCAGAACTGCGCCGTTTTCGGTCTCCTCGATACCCTCCACCTCCAACCCGCCCATTGTCAGGCGGTTCGCAATCTCTTGCGCGTCCGCCGTAACCGCTACATACTCTCTTATCCACTCAATAGGAACTAGCATCGTTATCTCCTCCGACTAAAACTGACGCAAGAAGCGGACATCGTTCTCAAGATAGAGGCGCAGGTCGTCTACGCCTGTGCGAATCATGTGAACGCGCTCAATTCCCAAACCAAAGGCGAAACCGCTGTACTTTTCGGGGTTTATGCCGTGTTCGCGCAGGATGTTGGGGTGAATCAGCCCCGCGCCGCCGAGTTCCAGCCAGCGCCCGCGCCACATGATGGAGTAGTCCACGCCCGGCTCTACGAACGGGAAGAAGTCCGGGCGGAAGCGCACGAGAGTCTCTTGCCCAAACATCGTCCGCGCAAAGGTTCCGAGAGTGCCTTTTAAGTCCGCCATAGAGGCTTTCTCGTCCACCATAAAGACATCTACCTGATGAAAAGTGTGGTGGTGCGTCGCGTCTACCGATTCGTAGCGGAAACAGCGCCCAATGGTCGCGCAACGGAAGGGCGGGCGGCGGTTCGCCATAACGCGCCCTTGTAGCGCGGTAGTCTGTGTGCGTAGCAGCAGGTTGTCGGTCACGAAGAACGAGTTCTGTTCGTCCATCGCAGGGTGGTCTTCAGGGTAGTTCAGTTTGCCGAAGTTATACTGATACTCCTCTAGTTCGGGTCCATCCACAAATTCGTAGCCCATTCCAGCCAGCGCCTGTTTCACGCTGTTCGCGGTCTGTGTAAGCGGGTGGAGCCGTCCTGCGTGTTGCGGTCTGCCCGGCAGGGTCACGTCGATGGTTTCGCTAGCGAGGCGAAGGTGAAGTTCGTTTTCTACTAGCGCGGCTCTGCGGCTCTCTATCTGTTCGGTAGTCTGCGCTACCGCCTCGTTGATTCGCGCTCCAAAGGCGGGGCGCTCGTCTTTTGGGAGGGTTCCTATAGCGCGGCGCAGTTCATTCAGCCCTTTATTGCGCCCAAGGTATTTAGTTTCTACGGCTTCTAGCTCGGCGGTATTGGTTGTGGTTTCAATCTCGGCGAGTGCGGAAGTTAGCATTTCCGTAAGGATGTCGGACATATTTTCGCTCCCAGTAGGGGGTAAGGAATGGAGATATTAGACGCAAGAACGCCCTTCCTGAGTCGCACCCCTGAGTCGGGAGAGCGTGGAAGGGCGTTCTAATGAGTTATGGGTTCAAAGCCGATTAGGGCTTTGATGAACAGGCAGGCTCTCCGATTAGGCAGTCAACGCGCTCGCCGCTTGCGCGACGAGCTGTTTAAAGGTATCGGGGTCGCTGAAAGCCATCTCCGCCATCACTTTGCGGTCGAGGGTAATACCCGCTTTGGTGAGACCTTCGATAAAGCGCCCGTACTGGAGACCGTTTTGGCGGCACGCCGCGTTGATACGGGTAATCCAGAGAGCGCGAAACTCGCGCTTTTTGTTGCGACGGTCGCGATAGGCATAGTTTCCGGACTTCATGAGTTGCTCATGAGCGGTTCGGAATAGACTGCGCTTGCCGCCGAAGTTACCCTTTGCGGTTTCAAGCACCTTCTTATGGCGTTTGTGGGTCATCATACCCCGTTTGACGCGCGGCATTAGGAGACTCCTTTCCAGAATCGAGAGAAAATAGTTGCGTTCAAAACCTAGCGGGAGGAGAGGCTACGCCCCTTCGCCGAGCATACGGGTGATGCGCTTGTGGTCGCCTTTGTAGAGTTCGTCTCCAGCGAGAAGTCCACGGCGGCGATTGCCAGCCTTCTTACTCATAAGGTGGTTCAATCCGGTTTTACAACGTCGGATTTTACCCGTAGCGGTCATCTTAAAGCGTTTAGCCGCCGCTCTGTTGGTCTTTAGTTTAGTCTTCATGGTTATCTTCCTAGCGAAGCGATTCTATGACACAGAAAGAAGTCGGAACAGAGATTCCGACTTCTTTTCCGTAGAAACTTGGTTATGTTTTAGGGTTTCGGGTTCAGGATGACGGTGAGCATCTTACCCTCAAGACTCGGCGTTTTGATGATGACGGAGTAGTCCGCCAGCTCTTCTAGCATCTTGTCCATCAGCCTTCTGCCGATTTCAGGGTGGGTTATCTCTCGCGCCTTGAACAGCATGGAGAGTTTGACCTTGTCGCCCTCTTGCAGAAACTCAACGGCGCGGCGCTTTCGCACCTGGAAATCGTGTTCTTGGGTTCGCGGACTCAGCTTCAGCTCTTTAAGCTCCTGCTGTTTCTGCTTTTTGTGTTGGTCGCGCTCTTTTTTGCCTATCTCATACTTATATTTGCCGTAATCCATGATACGGCAGACAGGCGGTTGGGCGCTAGGGGCGACTTCGATGAGGTCAAGACCTCTCTCTTTCGCAGTTTCCAGAGCCTCGCGCACCCCGATAATGCCGAGCGGTTGCCCGTCTTCATCTATTAGGCGCACTTCTCGTATGCGTTGCTCACGATAGGCTCTTAGGATAAGTTCATTGACACGAAAATCTTTGTTTATCGCTCTCTTCTCCGCTATTCCTGCAAATCTGAGGAGTAGGACACTCTGTTCTCAGAAATTCCGTTCCCGAAAGGCTACAATTGGGTCTTTATAGACCCTCTATTATACCAAGCAGACCTCACTCTGTCAAACAAAATTACGTGATTCGTCCCTCATTTGATAAAATTTATCTTGCCAATCCGCCCCTCTCATGTCATAATAGGTTAAGTTTACGCCCTTTTGTGTTTTGCCGATGTGGCTCAGGGGTAGAGCAGCTCTTTCGTAAAGAGCAGGCCGTCGGTTCGAATCCGACCATCGGCTTCTTCCACTCTTCTGTTTTTTCCTCTTTTGTCTCTTTTTTCACCAAATACGGGCTAGGCGCAGGGCGGAATTACGTCAGTAACCTCGTTCTCGCCACGCTTCGCCCCTGTTTTGTTACCCTATCTCTTCCTACTCATCGGGATACCGTGAAGAGGCGGAAAATTTCTGACTTCCCTGTGGACAACGCGCCCTGTTTCCGCTCATAATAGAGGTATCTTTTTTGATGGAGGCTAGGAACACTCTATGACGCAAGCGCCCGAACGGACGGAGACATTTATGGAAGCGTTGGAGGCGAAAATCGCACAACGCTCCGTGCTTCAACACCCCTTCTATCAGGCTTGGAACGCGGGAACACTGACCCGCGAGGCTCTACAAGACTACGCTACGCAGTACTATCATCATGTCGTAGCGTTCCCCGCCTACCTCTCGGCGGCGCATAGCCACGCCAGCGACCTGAAAGCCCGTCGCATCCTGCTCGAAAACCTCATGGACGAAGAGGCGGGTTCGCCCAATCATCCCGAACTGTGGCTCGATTTCGCTGAGGGCGTGGGCGTATCCCGCGAAGATGTGCAGAACGCGAAACTTCAACCCGAAACCGTCGCCGCCATCGCCGCCTTCCGCACAGCGTGCCAGAGCGAAACCTTCACCGACGGAGTCTCCGCGCTCTACTCTTATGAGAGCCAGATTCCAGAGGTCGCTAAGACCAAGATAGAGGGACTGGTCAGCCGTTACGCCGTTACCGACCCCGCCACTCTCCGCTATTTCGCAGTGCATATTGAGGCGGACGAAGTGCATCGCGCTCAAGAACGCGCCTTGCTAGAGACCCACGTCGCCACCGAAGCGCAGGCGGAGAGCGCCCTTGCATCCGCCGAATCCGCCCTCAACGGAATATGGAACCTACTCTCCGGCGTTTGCGAGCGGCATAACATCGCCTGTCACTAACTCTGGAACTCCCCTTCAGCCTGCCTCATGCCTTTCGCATGGGGCAGGCTTGTTTTGTTTTACGTCTAAGCGATAGCGAGGGGCGGGCTATTCAAGAGAGACAGAGCGGAGGCTAAACGGGTATCATAGACGATAGAAACTCGTAACTCTGGAGGAGGTAGCGATGGCTCGATTTCGTTGGGGGGCGGTTCTTATTATTGTAGTCGTGGCGGGCGTGGCGCTAATCTCAAAACGCCAAAGCGCTTTGCCTGTAGTGGATGTCCTCCAACCCGTTACTCGCAACGTCATACGCACTCTCGCCGTGACGGGGCAGGTGGAGGCGATTTCTAGCGCGAATATCTCAACGCAAATCAACGGTATCCTTGTGAAGCGGGTGCTGGTAGATAAAGGAAACAGAGTAAAAAAAGGGCAACCCCTTATCGAACTAGATGACCGCGAACTACAAGCGCTGACTGCGAAGTCCGCCGCGCAGGTAAAGCAGACAGAGGCGAGTCTGCTTCGCGCCAAAGCGCAGATGGAGGGTTCTGGTCGCTCTGTCTCTCTTGCGAACGAAGCCCTAACAGATAGCCTCGACCTCAAAAACCAGCGTGACAACATGGCGACGAATGTCAAAACCGCTAAAGAGCGCGTCGCTCAGTCGCGTGAGGCGTTGGCGCGAACACGCGAAGGCGCAAAGAGGCAGGCGGTGCGTTCAGCGGGGGCGAACCTTCGTCGCGCAGAGTCGCAACTTCGCTTCCAGGTTCTCGCCCTCAATCGCGCTGAAAGCCTCTTTCGGCAGGGAGCCATTTCGCAGGAGGCGCGTGACCTTGCCCGAACCAACCACGAAATCGCGCTGGAAGCCGTCAACTCTGCACGAGAGGACATGAGCCAACTCTCTGAACCCCGTACAGAGGATGTGCGGCAAGCGGAAGCCGTACTGCGGGAGGCGGAAGCGACGGTTCAAGGGGCGGAGACTATGCTCTCGAATAGCGAAAAAGCCTACCGCAATCGTACCAACCTACGCCTTAATCTCTCTGTATCTCAGACTGAGCGGTCTGTGAATCGCGCCGCCTACCTCAACGCTCAAGCCGACCTCCAACGCGCTTACGCCGACGCGGAGCAGACAAAGGCGCAACTGAGCCGAACGATTCTCTTTTCGCCTGTGGAGGGGGTAGTGACGGATAGGCAGGTGGAGCCGGGTGAGACTGTGAGTTCGGGCAAAACGCTTCTCAGCATCGTGGAGCCGCGCAACCTGCGTGTACGCGCCGATGTGGATGAGACAAACCTGAAAGACATTGCATTAGGGCAGGAGGCTCTGCTTCGTCCGGACGCTCTCCCCGACCTCAAAATCAGAGCGAAGATAGACGAGATAATGCCCTCTGCCAACATAGAGCGCGGCACGGTGGAGGTGCGCTTAAAGTTGAATGAAGCCCCTGACAAACTCCTTCCACACCTCACCATTGACGTGAACATCATTACGGGAGTGTACGATAAAGCGCGTACTATCCCCCGCGCCTCCGTGTTGAACCCAGATGCCAACCCGACGGTGTTTGTGGTGGAGAGCGGGGTTGTGAAATTGAAAACTATTCAGATAACGGGCGGAGATGCGGGGCAGGTTGTGGCGTTAAAAGGGCTTTCCGAGAGTGATAAGGTTGTTGTGAACCCTCGCGCTGTGAAGGAGGGGGCGAAAGTGGAGCCTCGCCTTACGCCGCAGGAGAAGCCCTGATGCCCTTTGAACTAAAGGTCGCGTTACGCTACTTTCGCTCTGGCGGAATGCAGACAGTCCTCACGATACTGGGGGTCTCTGTAGGTATCTCCGTCTCTATTTTTATCGCTTCGCTTATCGGAGGGGTGCAGGCGGGGCTTATTGAGCGTATCATAGGCTCTCTGCCGCATATCACGCTTGAACCTCGTGAAAGCGTTCCCAAGCCGCTAGGCGACATCCTCACGCCGCAGAAGAGTCAGATATACCTCTCACGAACAGAAAAATCGGGGCTTGTAGAGGAGAAAATCTCGGACTGGAAATCGCTAGTAGGTATGCTGGATAGGGAACCCGGCATTACTGCGGTCTCTCCTAGTGTAGCGGGACCTGGCTTTGTGATAGCGGGAACCAGTGTTCAGCCTATCACTTTTCATGGAATAGAGCCTCTACGCGCCAATCGCATTACCGACCTCAATAAGAGCATGAGAGAGGGAACTTACGACGTATCGGGAACAAACTGCGTGATTGGGGTTAGCCTCGCGAAAGAGTTGGGGATACGTCTCAAGGACAAACTCCGCACTCGCTCCGGTAGAGGGCGCGAGACTATTTTCACGGTGACGGGTATCTTCGATGTGGGTATTGAGGAGATTAACCTGCGCTCTTTCTATATCTCCCTTACCAACGCGCAACACCTGCTCAACCTCGTGGGATACATAAACGGCATTGAGTTGAAGACTGCGGAGATATTCAAGGCGAACGACATCGCTGACCATCTGGGCGCGATGACGAATCTCAAAGTGAAGTCGTGGATGCGTCAACAGAAGGAGTTTTTGAGCGCGATACAGGCGCAGACAGGCTCGAACTTGCTGATTCGCTTTTTTATGATGCTCGCTGTCGCCTTTGGTATCGCTTCGGTGCTAGTTGTCTCCGTTGTGCAGAAGTCACGGGAAATCGGTATACTAAAAAGTATGGGGGCGAGAACCCGTAGCGTCACCCTTATTTTTGTGATACAGGGGCTACTGACGGGCTTGATAGGCTCCCTTGTAGGAAGCATTATAGGCTCCGCTCTCTGCTGGGCGTTGGCGCAAATCCCCGGCGATAACTTGACAAAGCCCGGCTCTCTCTTCCCTATGAAGTTAGAGGCTATCTATATCGTTCAGAGCGTGGTCTCTGCGATGCTAGTCGGCGTTTTCGCCAGCCTCGCGCCCGCGCGCCGCGCCGCGAAGTTAGACCCTGTGGAGGTGATTCGCTATGGCTGATGCGTCGCCTATGGTCATAATGGAGGGAGTCGGGAAGGTATATGGAAACAAGATACAGACTCGCGTACTCTGGGACATCAACTTTCGCGTGGAGCGGGGAGAGTTCGCCGCCATTGTGGGACCCTCCGGCTCTGGAAAAAGCACTCTCCTCAACCTAATTGGGGCGCTTGACAAACCGTCGGAGGGGGAGGTGCGTATCTCTGGCGAGTCGCTAGGAACGCTGGACGATGAGGGGTTAGCGCGTCTTCGCCGTCAGTATATCGGCTTTATCTTTCAGTTCCACTACCTGCTTCCCGATTTCACCGCTCTAGAAAATGTGCTTATGCCCTTCTATGTGGCGCATAGCGCCCCCACAAAGCGGGAGGTAGAGGAGGCGAAGGAGCTTATGGAGCGGGTTGGACTCAAAGATCGTATTAACAATCGCGCCACCGACCTTTCGGGGGGACAACAGCAACGAGTTGCGATTGCTCGCGCTCTTGCGGGGCGTAAGCCGCTCATTCTTGCAGATGAGCCTACGGGCAACCTTGATACGCAGACGGGTTCGGAGATTTTTCGCACAATGCGCGATTTTAACGAACAGGACGGAACGACTTTCCTGCTCGTGACGCACGACCCGCGCTTTGCAGAGCAGACAGACCGCGTGATTTCGGTGGTGGATGGACGTATCGCCGAAGACCGCGCCGTACTGCATCCCTCGCAATGAGCCGCTCAACCCTTATCGCGCTAACAGCCTCCTGCGAGGCGGATATGGACTTATCGGTCTGTAGCGGATGTACGGCGTGCAGTTTACGCTGTGCGAAAGGGGTTCCTGCAACCCGTGAGGAGTGGCGGGGCATCTGCGACGCTATCGCGGCTATGCCTTTGGAGGAACAATCTCATCTTCAGAGCGTTCTCGCGCAGAATAAAAGGGTGGATTTGGGGGACGAGGTGAGCGTAGAGATGTGCCGCTACTGGGATACCGCCAATGAGGGTTGCGCTGTCTATTCGGCGCGTCCGCTTATCTGTCGCCTTCTCGGTCATGTCGAGTGGTTGCCCTGTCCTATAGAAAAGGTGACGCGCATCGTTCCCACCGAGAAGGCTCTCGCCTTGATGAAAGCCTACGCGGAGGAGGAGCGTCGCACGTTTGAGGAGTGGGAAGAGGGCTTTCTCGGTGGGATGGAGTGAATACTCACCACTACCGTTGGGCAAGAGTTTAGGGCGGAACGGGGGAACAGTCGCCTGAAAGACGAGTTCGGTCTGCGCCATCTGCGGGTACGCAGTCACTCGAAAGCGCGCTTGCACACTATGTTCGGGATAGTCGCCCTCCTTGCAGACCAGTTGCGGCGCGTTTTGAGCGGTTAGAAGCGGGGTGTTGGGGTGGAAGGGGTCAGTGTGGAAAGCCTTCCGTTTTACAGCGTAAACTAAGGAGATAACAGTGGACGAAATCAAACTATCAGAAGCGCGGGCGGTCACGCGGCGCACGTTTTTTAGCGGAATGGGAGCGGGTATCGGCGCGATGGCTCTAGACGCGCTCATGGCGCAGGAGGGGCAGGCGCAACGCAACGCCCTCGCGCCCAAGAAACCGCACCACAAAGCGCGCGCAAAGTCGGTTATCTACCTCCACGCATCCGGCGCGCCGCCCACGCTAGATATGTTCGACTACAAGCCGAAACTGGTCGAGTTGAACCTGAAGCCCTGTCCCGAATCGCTCATGAAAGGAGAGCGCTTCGCCTTCATCAAAGGGGTTCCCACCATGCTCGGCTCGCCCCACAAGTTCAAGCAGTGCGGTCAGAACGGCGCTTATGTGAGCGAACTACTACCCGGTATCGGAAGTATTGTAGACGATATTACGATAGTTCGCTCGATGAACACCGACCAGTTCAACCACGCCCCCGCAGAGATGTTCCTCTACACAGGCTCCGCCAATCCCGGCGATGCCGCTATGGGTTCATGGCTCACCTACGGGCTAGGCTCCGAAAATCAAGACCTGCCCGGCTTCGTGGTGCTAGTCTCCGGCGGAACCGACCCCACAGGCGGAAAAAGCCTCTGGAATAGCGGCTTTCTGCCCTCCGTCTATCAGGGAGTGCAGTGCCGCTCGACGGGAGAGCCGATTCTCTACCTGAACGACCCGCCGGGCTTATCTCGCGCAGACAGAAGGCGGAGCCTCGACGCGCTGGAAAAACTGAACGCGGCGGAGGCGAAACAGTTCGGCGACCCCGAAACGCTCACTCGCATCACGCAGTACGAACTCGCGTACCGTATGCAGATGGCGGTTCCCGAAGTCACCGACGTTCGCAAGGAGCCGCAACACATACTGGATATGTACGGCGTGAAGCCCGGCGAAGCCAGTTTTGCGAAAAACTGCCTACTGGCGCGGCGCATGGTGGAGAAGGGCGTTCGTTATGTGCAACTCTACGATTGGGGCTGGGATATTCATGGAACTGCGCCCGGCGACGACCTGATGACCGCCTTCCCGCAGAAGTGTAAGGACATGGATAGAGCCGCCTCCGCGCTCATAAAAGACCTCAAGCAGAGGGGAATGCTAGACGATACGCGGGTAGTGTGGGGCGGAGAGTTTGGGCGAACGCCTATGAACGAAGCGCGGGGCGGCTCGAAATATCTGGGACGCGACCACCATCCGCACTGTTTCTGCATCTGGATGGCGGGCGGGGGAATCAAAAAGGGGCTTGTGCATGGCGAAACCGATGAGTTCGGCTATCGAATCGTGCGTGACAAGGTGACGATTCGCGACCTGCAAGCCACTATTCTGCATCAGATGGGGCTAGACCCCTACACGCTTTCGTATCCGTATCAGGGACTGAACCACCGCTTGATTGGGCCCACCGAAGAGGCGGTGATACGTAAGGAGTTGCTGAGTTGAGTATAGGGGCGGCTGTTCCGAGAGACGCTCTCCGCTACACCGCGCTGAGCTCCTTCGCCTCGCGTTGTCGCCGCTCGCGCTCCAGGTAGATAAGCAGAACCTGAATATCGCCCGGGCGCAAACCGGGAATACGGGAGGCTTGCCCTGCGCTACGCGGACGCACGCGCCCCAACTTCTCGCGCCCCTCGTAGGAGAGAGAGCATAGGTTTTCGTAGTCCATGTCGTCGGGTATATCCACCGCCTCCAACTTCGCGTAGTGCGCTATCTGAACCTCCTGACGGTGGATATAGCCCTCGTATTTCGCGTGTATCTCCACCTGCTCCACGACGGCGCGTGGCAACGGACTCTCTAGCGCGTTCCGCGGATCGAGTTGAATAGCGAACTCGGCAAGCAGGGCGTAGTTCAGTTCAGGGCGGCGCAGTAGCGAGAGCAGACTCGCCTTCTGGTCTCCGACCGTAGCCGTTCCCAGCGCCTCCAGTTTCGCATTGTCACGCGGTAGAACGTAGGTATTCGCAAAGCGGCGCGTCTCGCATTCGATAGCGTCTCGCTTCTTGATAAAGAGGTTCCAGCGCTCATCTGTCACAATACCCGCCTCTCGCCCGACGGGAGTCAGGCGCAGGTCGGCGTTATCGTGGCGTAGTACGAGGCGATACTCGGCGCGAGAGGTGAGCATACGGTAGGGGTCGGTCACGCCCTTCGTCACGAGGTCGTCAATCAGCACGCCGATATAACTTCCCTGCCGCGCTAGGGTGATAGCCGGGCGCTTTTGAGCCATTAGCCCCGCGTTCATCCCCGCGACAAGCCCCTGCGCCGCCGCCTCTTCGTAGCCGCTCGTGCCGTTTATCTGCCCTGCCAAAAACAGCCCTCCAACTCCCTTCGCCTCAAGAGTGGCTTGGAGTTGGTCGGGGAAAATCATATCGTACTCCACGGCGTAGCCCGCCCGTAGCATCTCCACATTGTGTAGCCCCGGAAGCGTTCTCAGGAAGGCGCTCTGCACCTCGGCGGGGAGGCTGGTGGACATCCCCTGCACGTAGACAGAGTTCCCGTCCCATGTCTCCTGCTCCAGAAAGACGGGGTGCGCCTCCTTATCGGCGAAGCGCACTACCTTGTCCTCAATGCTAGGGCAGAAGCGGGGTCCAATTCCCACAATATGCCCCCCGTACATGGCGGAGAGGTGGAGGTTATCGCGAATAATGGCGTGCGTGTCGTTGTTGGTATGCGTCTGCCAACATGGAAGGAGCGGGCGCGGCGGCTTCAACTCTGTGTTCATAAAGGAGAAGGGCGGGCAGTCCTCGGATTCCTGTACGAGGGTTTCGTCAAAATCGATAGAGCCGAGGCGGATACGCGGCGTGGTTCCCGTCTTAAAGCGCCCCATCTTCAAGCCGAAGCGTTGTAGGGAGGCGGCAAGTCCCACGCTTCGCTCTTCGCCATGCCGCCCGCCGTGCGTCTTCTGGTCGCCGCAGTGCATAAGCCCATTCAGGAAGGTTCCCGTTGTGATGACCACCGCTTTTGCGAGGAGTTCGGTTCCATCGGCAAGCAGTACGCCTTGGACGCGCCACCCCTCGCAAAACATCTCGGAGAGCAGGTCTTCCACAGAGGCTTCTATGAGCGTGAGGTTTGGCGTATTGGCGAGAGTCTCCTGCATAAGGCGCGGGTAGAGGTCTTTGTCGGCGTGAGCGCGAAGCGTCTGTACGGCGGGACCTTTGCCCGTTCCCACATACCGAATATGCGTCAGCGATTTGTCGGTGTTTACGCCCATCTCGCCGCCGAGCGCGTCCACCTCACGGGCAAGGTGTCCTTTCGCAGGACCCCCGATTGAGCAGTTGCAGGGCATATGCCCAATACGGTCTCGCCGTAGTGTGACGACTGCCGTACTACAGCCCATTCGCGCCGAGGCAAGGGCGGCTTCGCACCCCGCGTGTCCCCCGCCCACCACGATTACATCGTACACCGCGCTCATTAGAACCACCTCGTTTTCAAATTTGTTCGCTACTGATGTTGTATTATAGCACGACTTTTGGGGAGAGGGAGGGCGCTTAGGGTCAGGTAAGAGTTCAGGGTTATGGGAGTAAAAACCGCGAAACACGCGAAACACGCGAAA
>CAIJLM010000148.1 GCA_903821495.1 uncultured Chthonomonas sp.
GCCTTCTCAATCTCGTCGAAGAGCAGAACGCTATACGGTCTACGCCGCACCGCTTCCGTCAGTTGCCCGCCCTCCTCATAGCCCACATAGCCGGGAGGAGCGCCCACCAGCCGCGAGACGCTGTGCTTCTCCATATACTCGCTCATATCTATCCGAATCAACGCCCGTTCGTCGTCGAACAGAAACTCCGCCAACGCCCGCGCCAACTCCGTCTTGCCGACTCCGGTGGGCCCCAAAAAGATAAACGAACCGATAGGACGATTTGGGTCGGAGAGACCGGAGCGAGAGCGGCGCACCGCGTTCGAGACCGCGACAACCGCCTCCTCCTGCCCAATAACCCGCTTATGCAATCGGTCTTCCATGCGGAGGAGCTTCTGCATCTCGCCTTCCAGAAGGCGCGTCACGGGAATGCCCGTCCACTTACCCACAATCTCCGCGATGTCGTCCGCAGTAACCTCCTCCTTGAGCATCGCCTTTCCATCGCCCTGAACCTCTTTGAACTCCTCCTCCTCTTGGCTCATGCGGCGCAGTAGTGAAGGCAGAATACCGTGCCGCAGTTCGGCGGCTTTGCCGTAGTCGCCGC
Organism: uncultured Chthonomonas sp.; assembly: GCA_903821495.1. GTDB lineage: Bacteria > Armatimonadota > Chthonomonadetes > Chthonomonadales > Chthonomonadaceae > CAIJLM01. The sequence goes on from CAIJLM010000148.1 coordinate 584, forward strand.
TACGCTCGGCGGCTTCCGCGTCTGATTTCGTCTGCTCAATCTCCTGCTTGGACAGCCGAATCTTCTGAATAACCGCCTTCTCGTTCTCCCAGCGCGTCTTGAGTTGGCTAGTCTCCTCGCGCAGTTCGCTCAACTCCTGCTCAATTTTCGCCAGCCGTTCGATACCCGCCGCGTCGGTCTCTTTTTGAAGGGCTACCCGCTCAATCTCCAGTTGACGAATCCTGCGCTCTACCATATCAATCTCGGTAGGCATAGAGTCAATCTCCATGCGAAGGCGCGAAGCCGATTCGTCCACGAGGTCAATCGCCTTGTCGGGCAGAAACCTGTCGGTGATGTAGCGATTCGAGAGAACCGCCGCCGCTACAAGAGCGCTATCGGTTATCCGTATGCCGTGATGCACCTCATACTTCTCTTTAATGCCGCGTAGAATGCCAATCGTATCGTCCACGCTCGGCTCGCCTACAAGTACGGGCTGAAAGCGACGCTCAAGCGCGGGGTCTTTTTCGATATGCTTGCGGTACTCGTCAAGGGTCGTCGCGCCCACACAGCGCAGTTCGCCCCGCGCCAGCATAGGCTTGAGCATATTGGAAGCGTCCATCGCCCCCTCCGCAGCGCCCGCCCCGACTAGCGTGTGCATCTCATCTATGAACAGAATAACCTGCCCATCGCTCTCCGTAATCTCTTTCAGAACCGCTTTGAGCCTGTCCTCAAACTCCCCGCGAAACTTCGCCCCCGCGATAAGAGCCCCCAAGTCCAGCCCGATGACGCGCTTATTCTTGAGTGATTCAGGAACGTCGCCCTCCACCACCCGTTGCGCCAACCCCTCCACAATGGCGGTCTTGCCTACTCCCGGCTCGCCAATTAGGACGGGGTTGTTCTTTGTGCGCCGCGCCAGCACCTGCACTACGCGCCGTATCTCCTCGTCGCGCCCGATAACTGGGTCGAGCTTCTGCTTCCGCGCCGCCTCTGTCAAGTCGCGCCCGTACTTTTCGAGAGCGCGGTACTTCTCTTCGGGATTCTGGTCGGTGACGCGCTGACTGCCCCGCACACTCGTAAGCGCCTGTAGCAACTGCTCCGGCGTGACCCCATGCACCTTTATAAGCCGCGCCGCCGCGCCCTGAGTCTCTCCCGCAATAGCGAGCAGCAGATGCTCTGTAGAGACGTACTCGTCCTTCATCTTCTCGGCGTGCGTAAAGGCGCTATTGAACACCTGCCGCAAGCGATTTGTAAGCGTCGCGCCTACCTCTACAGCGGCTCCCGCGACTTTTGGCAGGCGCTCAATCTCCTCTTCGAGTTGCTGGCGCAGTAGCGAAGCGTTCACGCCCAACTTCTGCAAAATGGGTATCGTCAGTCCCCCGTCTTGGTCTAGCAGAGCCGTAAAAAGATGCTCCACGTCTACTTGAAGGTTCTGGTTCCGTTCCGCAATGCGTTGCGCTTCCTGCGTCGCCTCTTGCGCTTTGATGGTAAATTTGTCGAGTCTCATTGTGTTGTTGTCCTCCCCGCGTTGCAATCCACTCTTACACTATTTTACAACTTGAGTGTAGTATTGTCAAGTGTTATACGAAAATCAAAAGCGCTATGTTCCATGATGTCAGCGTCCCAAAAACAAAAAGAGCCTCCCCCGAAGGGAAGGCTCTTAAAATGTATTGAAGGGCGAAGACCTAAGCCGCTTGAACGCCCGCCGCCACACAGCATTTGCGATACATCTGGGTACGCCCCGCAGGAGTGAGAACTTTCACTACATCGGTTTTCGCACCACAGTATTTGCAAATCGCTTGTTGATTTTTCAACAGTTGACGCGCTGAAACGTCCGTCTTGGACTTGCCTTTACCGCCGCCGCCTTTTGCCATGATGACACCTCCTCAAGTTTCGTGTTGGGTTTAGAGTACCACAAACACTATTATACCCCAAAACGAACGAAAGCCTAGCGCTCATTAGCCCCTTTTGGGTGTAGAAGCGCGAAATACACAAAAAAGCGCTACAACAAACAAACTCGCCCCTCAGACAAGTCCCTCCCTACGTCGGGGAGGGGTGTCCACAGTACAAGAGGTTAAACCTTATGGGGTCGCGCCGCCCGCATTTCGCCGACGCTGTTGGCTCGCCTGATTCGCCTTCTCAACCTCTTTCTTCTGTTCGTCGGTCAACAGTTTCGCCACCTCTTCGCGACTCGCCTGACGAATTTCGCGCCCTTTGGTTCTTCTCTCTTCTTGAGGGAGAGCGGCGGTATCTTTTTGGGCTTTGTCCGCAATCTCAGCGATTTTCTTCTTCTGGTCGTCGGTGAGTTTGAGCGCGTCTAGCGCGGCGAGCGGAATTCCAGCGAAAGCGTAGCCGCTCAACTCTTTTAGGAGAGGCGCCGTCTTTTTCTTCTGGTCGTCCGTCAGAAGCGCTTCAATGTCCGTCGTCGCCTTCTTCCCTATATCGCGAATCTGCTGGGTCGCTTCGGGGGTAGGAGGCTGTCCGGGTTGCCGTAGAGCGCGAGCGTCAGCGGTAGCCTTCTTTTGAATGGCTTCGATTTTGGCGGATACATCGTCGCTAAGTTGTAGGCTCGCCTTCAGGTTGGCGATGGGAACATTAGCGATAGTCACACGCCCGCCGCCATTGCGCCCGCCGCCACGTTGCCTCCCCTGACCGGGCGCACTCGCCCCCGCCGCATCCTGCGCTAGAGCGGACATCGCTGGCAAAACGAGTAGCGATACAACGACCAGTCCTCTGAGAATACTGTTGCGCTTCATAGTTTCAATCTTCCTTCCGAGAAATTCGCCCCCTTTGAGAGCGTATGTAGGCATAGACGCAGACGTGGGGGCAAAGTTCAGTCGCAAGTAGCGTGAACGCTACTTTTTTCCGCCGCCCATGCCCCTCTTCTCAGACTTACGCTTACTAGACGCGGTAGCGGCGCGGATTTTCGCTTGGTCTAAAACGCCCTGAACGACGGAACTCGGAATCACAAAGACTTGATTCGCCCCGCCGCCTCGCGAAAACATAGAGCCAAAGCCTGCATCTCCGCTATCGTCTTGAACGCTACCCGTCACCATAGCCACGACTCCGATGATTTTCCCTGCGCGCGTGTAGATAGGCATAGCAGGCTCCGCAGTCCCTGGGTCGAGAATCCACGCCCTACGCGGTTTGCGTATCTCTCCAGCGATATGAAGCGTCGAAAAGGTAGGCGCGTAGTCGTACCCCTTGCCGAGTCGCGTTACGGAGAGAGCCTCCTGCCCGATTAGCACCGTAGCGGTAGTATCAAGGGAGATGGGCGCAACTTTACGCCCGCCGAGGTCTTCGATTTTTACGAAGGCAAGGTCTAGTTTACTATCGGTGGCGACGAGGATAGCGGGGTACTCCTTCTCCTCTCGTCCAAACACCACCTTAAAACCGGTAGGGGCTATCTTCATTCCAAATCGCTGGTTTCCGTCCTCGCCGCCCCCTCCCCCGCCGCCATCGGGTCCCATCAGTTTCTCCGGATTAAGGGGGAGATTTGAGAACATCACGAGTCCGTCCGTCGTAACAATCAAACCTTGAGCCTCAAGCCGCGACTCGGTGTCGCGCCCCTGCCCGCCAAACTTCATGGAGGTTTTCAGCACGGCTTTCACTGTCACCATAGAGGCGATGGCTCTATCCATCACGGCGCGATACTGCTGTCCGTCATCCGCCAGCGAAGGTTTCGCGATAAGCAGAGCGCTTAGGCACGCCGCCGCGTAAAATATCTGTTTTTTCAATCTTCAAACCCTCCTTTCGTGTCTAACGGTTCTCGGCGACTTTATTCCAGTCCGGTTCAATAAAGAGAAAGTGGGTGCGACTGCCGCGCTCGACAAAAATCTGCACTATCTTGGGGCGCTGTTCAATCGCGGCTTTTATCACCTTCTCAAACGCATCTACGCTCTCCACCAGCAGA
>CAIJLM010000149.1 GCA_903821495.1 uncultured Chthonomonas sp.
CGATTCTGCTTGCAGAGATACTCTCCAACGCCTCGAAAAGTGTGCTACTGCCGGGTGCTATTCTGACCGAAGTGGTGCTGTACGCGCTGTTCGTCTGGTTCCGCAGGTCGGAGCTGACCGCAGACCGCGCCGGGCTACTCGTTAGTCAGGACGTGGATGTAAACGTCAAGAGTCTGCTCAAACTGGTGGCTGGTTCGCACAAAATGGCGGCATACCTCGATAACGACGAGTTCATCAAGCAAGCCGATATTCTTGATGACATGGAGGAAGACCTTATCAGCCTCTACTTCAAATTTTCGCTCGTGCGCTGGCAAACCCACCCATTTCCCGCCTACCGCGCCCGCGAAATCAAGGAGTGGTCGCAGAGCGACAACTACCTCCGCATACTGCGCGGCGACTATCCCCGCGAGAACAACGAGGCGGGCAAGCGAGTCTGTACATCCTGCGGCGCGGTGGTCTCTAATGTTACTTTCCGCTACTGCCCAGAGTGCGGCGCTCCTATAGACCCTATCATCGTTACGGGAGGCATTGGGAGAAACTAAATCTACGCGAATCTAGTTCCGCATTGTAAACTATGGGGAGGGGTGGCAAAACCACCCTTCCTCAATTTTACGTGCATTTGATTGGTTTGATTAGGGGTATGACCCAAACGACGCTCTTTTTAGCGTCCACTCCCGCCGCAATCCTGAACATACAACAGAACAAAACGCTAATTCGGGTTTCCGTTTCCGATAAGCGGCTTGTAGTACGAGTTTGAAGGCGGCGCGAGGTTCGCCGCAAAATCAAGAAGGGAGTAGTTATCAATGAGCGGAGTTCGAGTTTTAGTAGGCACGCGCAAGGGCGCGTTTATCCTGACATCAGATGAGAAGCGCGAAGAGTGGGAGGTTAGCGAACCCCACTTTGCGGGTTGGGAGATGTACCATATCAAAGGCTCGCCTGTGAATCCAAACCGTCTCTACGCTTCCCAGTCGAGCGGCTGGTTTGGGCAGATGATACAGCGTTCCGACGATGGCGGCAAGACGTGGGAGGCGGTAGGCAACGAGTTTGTGTACGACGGAGTTCCCGGTACGCATCAGTTTTATGATGGTACGCAACACCCGTGGGAGTTCAAGCGTGTCTGGCATCTCGAACCCTCGCTTACCGACGCTGATACTGTCTACGCAGGAGTGGAGGACGCAGGTATCTTCCGCACTACCGACGGCGGCAAAACGTGGGGCGAACTTCCCGGACTTCGCGCCGCGAAAGGACACCTCTGGCAACCGGGCGCGGGCGGAATGTGCCTCCATACGATAATTCTCGACCCTGTGAACCCTGAGCGTATCTTCGTCGCCATCTCCGCCGCGGGCGCGTTCCGCTCCGATGACAGCGGCAAAACGTGGAAGCCTATCAATCGCGGGCTAAAATCGGAGTACATCCCCGAAGCCGAAGCCGAGGTTGGTCACTGCGTCCACCGCATTTCGCTACACCCCACGCGCCCGAACACGCTCTTTATGCAGAAGCACTGGGATATTATGCGGAGCGACGACGCGGGCGAACAGTGGCATGAGGTGAGCGGCAATCTGCCCTCCGACTTCGGCTTTCCTATCGCGGTACACGCGCACGAGCCTGAAACGGTCTACGTCGTACCCATCAAAAGCGACTCGGAACACTTCCCGCCAGAGGGGAAACTGCGCGTCTACCGCAGTCGAACAGGCGGCAACGAGTGGGAAGCCCTCACGAACGGGCTACCGCAGAGCGACTGCTATGTGAACGTGCTACGCGAGGCGATGGCGGTCGATACGCTCGAATCGTGCGGCATATATTTCGGCACAACGGGCGGACAGGTCTACGCCTCCTCGGATAACGGCGACAACTGGACTGCCATTGTGCGCGACCTTCCCGCCGTTCTCTCGGTTGAGGTGCAGGTTCTGCCATGATAGTCGTCGCGCTACCCTTTCATCTCCAAAAATTGGCGAAGGTGGAGGGCGATGTCGAACTCTACTTGGAAGGGACGGTCACGCTCGGCGCGGTTCTTGACGCTCTGGAAATGCGCTACCCCGTTTTACGGGGAGCCATCCGCGACCACGTTACGCTCAAGCGAAGACCCTTCATAAGGTTCTTCGCTTGCGGGTTGGATATGTCGCATGAACCTGCGGCGACTCTGCTTCCTGAACCGGTGGTTTCGGGGGAAGAGGCGTTTATGGTGGTGGGGGCGATTGCGGGAGGCTAGGGGCGGTATAGTAACGAGAACCACAGGACGACGCTAGACCTCAAAAGGATGCTGTCACTATGCAGAAAAGCAAGCCTGTAGAGAAGATTGTTCGCGAAAAAGAGAATGAGATACGAAGACAGAGTTACGAATCCGCGTTTCTTTTTGACCCGCAGGGCAATCTTCTCTTTGGCAAGGACGGAGCGCAGTACGAGGTAGGCTTCTCTCTGAACTCTTACGTTTCGCTTCTTGTTTGTCGTAATCGCTCTTTTGGCGCTATGCTTATTGGTGAACAGAAGACAATACATTGAATACCGGATTGCCATTCCCAGCGACTACGCCTGTTTCAATCTTGCTGACCACTTAGATGGGGAAGCCTCAAAACCCCATTCAATAAGGAGATACACCACTGCACCCTTTCATAACACCAGAACAACGTAGGCAACTCGCCGAGGACGGATACTTTATACTGGAGAACCTGTTCAACGCGGAGGAGATGGTGGAGTTGACCGAACGCATTGAGGAGTTTCAGCGCCGTCATGAAGAGGAGATTCGGAAGAAGGGCGGCGTAGAGGGCATCTCACGGGCGGACGAAATCTCGTTCACTGCGTTCCTCGCGGAGAGCGACGGAGCCATCGCCGCCTTTACCAAGCGTCCTGAGTTCGTCGCGATAACCACGCAACTACTGGGCGCGGACATCGACCTCTACTGGAATCAGGCGGTCTTCAAAGCCCCCGAAGGCGCTAAGGAGTTTCCTTGGCATCAGGACGACGGCTACACGCCCGTAGACCCTAGCCCCTACCTCACGCTATGGCTCGCGCTGAACGATGCGACAGTGGAGAATGGCTGTATCTCTGTTCTGCCCGGCTCTCACAAAAACGGCTTAGTCCCTCACGAACAGACTCCTATTGGTCTTGTATGCTACTCCTCCGACGCGCTGAATCAGGGGGTTCCCGTAGAGTTGAGGGCGGGGTCTATCGCTGTATTCCTCTCGCTCACCTTCCATAAGAGCGGAGTGAACCGCTCGAACGGCTATCGCAAAGCCTATATTGTTCAGTATTCCCGCTCCCCGCTAAGAAACCTGCGGACAGGCGAACTCATGGAGAACAAAATCGCGGTTGCGCGAAACGGCGAGGCGGTCTAGCCCTTCAAAACCGTCAATAACTCCGTCAGCGTATCAATCTCGAAATCGGGAGGAGCGAGGCGCGTATCCCATATACGCCCCTGCCTCCTCCATGCCGTTCTCATGCCTACGGACTGCGCCCCGCGAATATCCGCGTCCACGTTATCGCCCACAAACAGTATCTCGCTGGGCGGCAGTCCGAGTTTTTCCGCCCCTGCGAGAAAGATGGAGGGGTCGGGTTTGTGCGCCCCGAACAGTTCGCTGATAAAGATACATTCGGTGCGCTCTCGAAGGCGCATCTTCTCAATTTTCCACGCCTGATATTGGGGACCGTTTGTAATAATTCCGAATGGAATAGCGCTCTTCGCGAGAAAGTCTAGCAGGACTACGCTATCCTCATATAGCTCCATGTACTGTAGCCACTCCGCGTAGAACCGTTCGCACAGAGTTGGAACATCTTGGGAAATAGAGGGATAGAGGTGTCTCATACTCATAAAAAGGTCGGTTTTCGGGGTCAAACCGCCTCTATCTATCTGCATGAAGACGCTCAGAACGCGCCCGCGCCCCTCCGCGTCTAAATCCTCGAACTGTTCGTCAATAAACGTTCGCGCCCACTGCCTACACGCGCTATCTCTGTCAAAAAGGGTGTTGTCAAGGTCGAAAAGCGCCCCTCGAATTACGTTTTGCGTCACCTTCTACGTCTCCATTCGTATCTGATTAAGGTATTATAAACTTAGTAGAAGAGAATACCTTCTCATCAAGGATTTTGGAAGGAGCATTTCAAATGCGAAAACTAACTCTGGCGCTGTTCGCGCTTGCGGGCTTTCTGCTTGTGTCTATGGCGACAGCCCACGCCCAGGACGAGGCGACGCGCAACGAGTTCACCGCGCAGTACACCGCTATCCTGCAACTTATTCAAAAGGGACAGACTGCAGATGCGGCGAAGTTGGCGACAGCCGACTTTAAACACGTCTCTCTGGTTGGCAAAGAGGGGAACGCTGACCAGTGGGGTAGCGAAGTGAAAGCGACACTCTCGCTATTCAAAGCGCCGATGATTGTCACCACCCTTAAAGACCTCATCATCAAAGGCGACGACGCTACCGCTATCTTCGCGAACCAAGCGACAGGCGATGGCGCTCTCGCTGATGGGCGCATGGGTAGCCTCGCTTTCACCACCACCGAGCGGACGCTGTGGACGAAGATAGGAGGCGCATGGAAACTCAAGACCGTGAAGCACGTTATGCAGGAACAACGTATCGATAAGCGGCTTATTCCGTTCAAAGCGCCAACCGCCGAAATGGACGCTCAAACGGCTATACAGCAGATATACGACCTGATGAGCGATGTGTATGGCAAGGCGGACTGGGCGACGCTCGAAAAAACTATCCCGGATACCTTTGCGCTTTTTGATATGACGGGCGCTCAAATCACCAAGAAAGAGATGATTGACCGTCTAAAAAAAGGCGCGAAACTGATTCAGAACCCCATCGTCTTTATGAACATTCAGGCTTTTGGGCGTGATGGCGACACGGTGAAAGTAGTCCGCCTCGCGACGATTATTGGGGATGTCGCACTACCCGACGGCAAAATGGGACGTTTGAAGTATATCAACACCACCCGCGATACATGGGTCAAGGGCGAAAAAACTTGGGGAAGCAAGAAAACCGAAGAGCTACACGCGGAAGCGACGCTTGACGGCAAGCCTCTGCCTCTCTCGCTTATCGGTGGCAACTAAGGCAACGGGCTAAAACAACCGCTTCTTTTAGCGCCCGCCCCCTCTAAATCTCCCTCTTCGCAAAGGGGAGACTTTGGGATGCTCCCGTTTTCCGCCGACCTTTGAGGGGTGCGGAAGCCTTTGAATACAGAGCATTCGCCCTGCCCCTTGCGAAGGGGAAAGGGTCTACGGGGTGAGGGGCGGGTGAAAGAAGATTCTATTGTTTCAGCGCGGAGCCTAATCGCTAAAGGAGCGGAACCTTTGTAAGAGTTCAGAGTTGTGGGATTTTTTCCATAAGGTGTCCCATTCGCACTGTAGAGGTCAGGGGGTCGAATCCCCTCATCTCCATAACTCTCTACTTTAGTGCAGGAAGCGAGAAAAACTCTCGCTTCCTTTCTGTTTTTCACGGCGATATTGAGCGAATCGCGCTCATTGAGTGCAACATACCGCGCCTCAAATAGTCTGAATACATAACCTCATTATCTCTCTGTCTGGGGTAAACACAGTTCTCAACGGAAAAAACCGATGCACCTGAGATATAAAAACCGTTCCACGCTACACTATTCGTTCTACACTACTCTGTTTACCGCGTTAGTCGGAGGAAGTCTCTACGCGCAACAGGCGCAAAAAACGGCTCCTGCGCCGACGGTCAAGCCGATGGCAGTAGCCTTTCAGCCATTCGGACCGCCTGCGCCGAAGCCTCATAAGGTCGAGTTTTTGCGCGACATCGCCCCGATATTAGACCGGGGTGGATGCTCCACAGCAGGGTGTCATGGCAAGTTTGGCGGGCGCGGAGGGCTACAACTCTCGCTGATGACCCTTAGCCCCGAAGACGACTACGACCCCATTATCAACGCCTCGCGAGGGCGGCGCGTCGATTTTTCCGACCCGAAAAACAGCCTTATTCTGCTAAAAGCCACCGCCTCCATTCCGCACGCGGGCGGCAAGCGCTTCGAGGTCGGCTCGCCCTACTACAAAACGATTCTGCGCTGGATAGACCAGGGCGCTCCCTTCGACGATAAAGACCCCCGTCTGGTCGCGCTAAAGGTCACGCCGGAGAAGACCACCTTCAAAAAGACGGGGCAACCGCAACAGATAAAAGTGACCGCCGCCTATACCGACGGCAGTTCGCGGGATGTGACCGCGCAGTGCGTCTTTTTAACCTCGAACAGCGCGGTATTGAGCGTCACGCCGCAGGGCGTGGTCAGCGCGGCGCGATGGGGCGGCGGCGCGATAATGGCGCGGTATCTCGGAACTATTGCGCCCAGCTTCTTCACCCTACCGCAGACTCGCAAGGGAGTCTACCCCGACATCCCGACAAATAATATAATAGACAAACTCGTGGTTGAGAACCTCAAGCGATTGAACATAGTACCCTCGCCTCTCTGCACCGAGAACGAGTTTATTCGTCGCGTTACGCTGGATACGGTAGGTCGCCTGCCGGAAGCTACTGAGATACAGGCGTTTCTCGCCGACACAAGCCCCCAAAAACGCGCCAACCTGATAGATTCGCTCCTCGCAAAGCCGGAGTTCGCCGACTTCCGCACTCTGCGCCTCGCCGACCTGTTGCGCGTCAACCCGAACCGACTGGGAACGGGGCTTGGCGATAGAGCCGCAACCCTCTACTACGAGTGGATATGGAACAGCGTAGACTCGAACAAGCCCTGGGATGCGTTTGTGCGCGAAATCATCACGGCGCGAGGGAGCGCCTACCAGAATGGTCCCGCGAACTTCTACCGCATCGAGCGCTCCCCGAATGACCGCATGGAGAATATCGGTCAGGCGTTCCTCGGCGTAAGAATGTCCTGCGCTCGTTGCCACAAGCATCCTTTCGACCGCTGGTCTACTGATAACTACTGGAACTTCGCGGCGTTTTGCGGCAAGGTGGGCGTGCGCGGCGGACGACTGTACGACGAAAATGTGATATTCTACGCCAAAAACGCGCAGGTACGCAACGAATCGGTGAACGGGCGCAATAAGGGCAAAATCGCCCCCGCCACCTACCTTGGCGAGAGCGCCCCCGCGAAAGAGGACGCGGATATGGTGGATTCGCTCGCCAACTGGATGACTTCGCCGCAGAACCCCTTCTTCGCCCGCGCTACGGTTAATCGCCTCTGGTCGTACTATTTCGGGAAGGGAATCATCCACCCCGTAGACGATATGAGAGCGACAACCCCCGAAAACGTGCCAGGGCTACTGGATGCGCTCGCCGCCGAACTGGTGAACAGCAAGTACGACATCAAGCGCCTCATTCGCCTGATAATGAACTCCCGCGCCTATCAGGTCTCCGCGAAGGCGAATGACAGCAATATCGCCGATGACCGCTACTTCTCGCGCTTCCTGCCGCGCCCCATGCCCGCGCAGGCGCTTCTGGATATGATAAATCAGGGAACGGGAGCCAGAGAGCAGTTCACCTCATGGCCCGAACGCGCCCGCGCCATTCAGACAGCGTTTCCCGTCGGGAACTATTTTCTCGACGCTTTCGGGCAGTCTCATCGTGAGTTTCTGGCGGACATAGACCCGAAGCTGGAACCGAACCTGGTGCAGACGCTCCACATGATAAACTCGCCCTACATCAACGACAAAGTGCGAAATGGCTCCGCCGTAGACGAGGCGATGAAGGGCGCGAAGAACGACGAAGAGACGCTAAATCGCCTCTTTACGCGAACGCTGGGGCGGGAACCGCTTCCCGCTGAACGCGCTAAAGCGGCTCCCGCGCTTGCAGAAGCTAAGAACAAGAGGGACGCGCTACAGGATGTTCTGTGGGCGCTAGTCACCTCTCGCGAGTTCTACTTTAATCACTAACCCGAAATATCAGCCCCGTCCGCATAGCGGACAGACTATCCCAACGAGGAACACTATGGACGCTAACCTGCTCAACGATTGCGAAAACTTCCACCGCCGCGACTTCCTGCGCGTCGGGATGCTCAGTTTTCTCGGTCTCTCCCTCTCGCAGTTCCATGCGCTTGCCGACGACGCGAAGAAGAACGCGCCTGTAGGTCGTACTACGGGAACCGCCGACTCTGTCATCCTGATATGGCTGGCGGGTGGTCCCAGTCACCTGGATACATGGGATATCAAGCCGCAGGCTCCCCTGGAGATTCGGGGCGATGCCACCCCGATAGAGACGAGTGCGAAGGGGATACAGATTGCGGGTTACTTCCCTCAAACTGCAAAGCAGATGGACAAAGTGACCATCGTTCGTAGTATGACCAGCCCCGCCGCCGCCCACGAAATTGGTACGCACTATATGCTCACGGGCTACCTGCCGCTCCCAGGCTTCGCGGTTCCGAGCTACGGCGCGGTCGCCTCGAAACTACTGGGTCCCCGTAGCGCCCTGCCGCCCTACATCTCTATTCAACAACCTGGCGCTGAAATGGGCGCGGGCTTTCTGGGCGCGGCGCTCAATCCCTTCTGCCCAGGCGGCGACCCCGCCTCCGGCAACTTCACGGTGCGCGACACGGAGTTGCCGGGCGGCATGACCCCTGAAAAACTGGAACTCCGCAAATCGCTTCGCGAAACGATAGACAACACCTTCAAGGAGTACGAAAAGGGCAACGACACCGCGAAAGCCGTGGATGCGTTCTACAATCGCGCCTATACGCTTCTCTCGTCTACAGAGGCGCGAGCGGCGTTCGACCTTCGCAAAGAGAAGGAAGATGTTCGCAACTCCTACGGGAGGCACAACTTCGGGCAGAGCCTCCTTCTCTCTCGCCGACTGGTGGAGACGGGAGTGCGCTTCGTTACAGTGACGCTTGGCGGCTGGGATATGCACGGCTCCATCCATAACTCCATGAACGGAACTGCGCGAATCTTCGACCAGTCCTATGCGGCGCTTATCGCGGATTTATCGCAACGCGGACTGCTGGAACGCACGATGGTCGTGGTTATGGGCGAGTTCGGGCGCACCCCCATCCTGAATAAAGACGGCGGGCGCGACCACCATCCCCGCGTCTTCTCCACCCTCCTCGCGGGCGGCGGAATCAAGGGCGGAAACGTCGTCGGCTCCTCCGACTCGCGGGGATTGGAGCCTGCCTCCGACCCCGTGAAACCGGAAGACCTCGCCGCGACCATCTACAAGTCCCTCGGTCTCGACCCCTCGCAGTCCATCTCGTCGCCGGAAGGCGTGCGAATCGCCCTTGCGAGAGGCGGTAGCCCAATACGGCAGGCGCTGGCGTAACTCTCTCCCAAGGTGTAGGGCTTTCGCCATGAACGACAAGGATACTCATGCTGAACTTGTTATGAGGTTTAGGAGGGCGAGCGGTCTCTCGGTAATGAGGAGCAAGGAGTATCTGCGAGCAGGGGATGCAGACCTTGTGAATCGTATTCTTGCGGCGTATGACCGGCAAGTCGCGCCGAACGCCGAATATCGCCCTGTACTACACGACCCTATTGAAGACGACCCGCGTTATGCGAAAGCCTTCGCCGAAGCGGAAGAGGAGGCGCAACGAGATTATGAACGCTCCAGGGAGGAGTGGCGGCGCCTGTTTCCAGATGGCGGGAACTATTATGGCTACGGTCGGCGATGCTATGTCAAACAGTGTATTTTAAGGGAGAGATTCGGGATTGATTGGAAGACTCCCCGCGAAATGAACCCCTGTGTAATCTTTGAGTAGGCAGGTTATACAACCTACAGAGAGGTGGCGACTTGAGTTTTCATATACGCTTGCGTTCTCTTATAATCGGCTTCTGCGCTGGTTCGCTACTGATGTTCTCTCTCTGCGTAGCGCAGGCGCAATCGCCCGCGCCGCCCCTGCCCGCCATCTACGCGCTGACTTTCAGCCCAGATGGGAAGACGCTGGCGGTAGGGACGCACAAACAGGCGCTCCTCTACGACGCGGCGACATGGACTGTCTCTAAAAGGCTGACTCGTCAGGGGGACGCAGTGAGGTCGTTCGCGTTCCATCCGGACGGCAAGCGCCTCGCGCTCGGCGGCGGCGTAACGGGCGCGACGGGTAGCCTTGCGCTCTGGGATACCGCGACCCCCGACCAGATGGTGAACTACGGCAAGGCGACCGACACTATCGAAGGAATCGCTTTTAACAAGGACGGTAGCAGTATGCTCACCGCCTCCTTCGACAGCAAGGCGCGCTTCTATCGCAACGCCTACTACGCCTTCGGGAATCAGCCGCTCGAAGAGCATAACGGGCGCGTCACCTCCGTCGCTTTCTCTCCCAAACCGAACACCATTTTTATAACGGGCGCTATGGATAAGATGGTGAAGGTGTGGGAGTTCGAGAGCGTGAAAGTGGTCGTGAATTTCGACCAGGCGACTGCGGGAATTACGGGGCTGGAGTTCCTGAATAACGGCGACCAGTTCGTCGGCTCTAGCATGGACGGCAACCTCTACTGGTGGGGCGTGGGCTACAACGAGCGCAAAAAAATCTATAGCGGCTACTCCTTTCGCAAAATCAAGGCGCACGAGGACGGCGTAACTGCGTTCTCTATCTCCTCAAACCGCCAGCGCATCGCGACAGGCGGGATGGATAAAACCGTGAAAGTCTGGAATATGGAGAACGGCGGACAGGTATGCGTCTTCAAAGAGCCGTCCGCCCCCATATACGCCACCGCGCTTACGCCGGACGGAAAAATCTGCGCCGCCGCAGGACGCGAAGGCGTTATCTGGATATGGGATGTAGAGGCGAATAAGCTCATCACGACTATTACGCCGCCCCGCGTCGGTCAGAAAATCGTCGCGTCCGCTCTCGCCTCTACCACTCCCGCTACTACGAACGCAACCGCAAAAACAAAGCCATGAAACTTCTTAAAATTATGACAGCCTTCGGACTTCTCGCGCTATGCGTCGCCGCTCAAGCGCAGATTCCGCGTATCAACACCTTCTTCCCTATCGGCGCGAAAGCGGGGAGTTCTGTAGAAGTGGAGGTGCGCGGCTCCTCTCTGGAAGGCGCGAACCTAATGCTCGTGCATGGGAAGGGAGTGAGCGGGACGGTATCGCCCGGAAACGCCAAAGTGGATGAGACCAACAAACCGCTCTGGCAGAACAGATGCGGCAGTTGCCACGAACTCCGCTCCCCCGCAAACCGTAGCCTTACGCCCGGTCAGTGGGCTTCCACTGTCGAGCGCATGGTCAAGGTTCGCGCCGCGCCTCTCTCCGCCGACGAGACCGCGAAGGTATCGCAGTATCTGGTAGGCGCGGCGCGGGCGGGGCGAGTCACGGCGCAGATAGCCGTCGCCCCCGATACGCTTCCCGGTCTCTACGAAGTCCGCCTCGCGACTCCTCGCGGCGTATCGTCGCCCTACTGGTTCGAGGTCGGCGCGTTGCCGGAGGTGATGGCGGCGAATGTCTCCCGCGAACAGGCGCAACCCGTCACCCTCCCCTGCGTGGCGAACGGTTGCTTTATGTCCACCGGAGAGCGTCACTTCTTTAAGTTCTCCGCGAAAAAGGGCGACAGGGAGATATTCAACCTCAAGGCGTTTCGCTATAACGAGAGCAATCAGTTCTACTTTAGCCCGAACCTGCGCCTCTACGACTCCGCAGGCAAGCGCCTTGTAGAGAATCACGGCTACTACGACCTCGACCCCCTGATAGACTGGGAGTGCCCCGCAGACGGAACCTACACGCTGGAAGTCCGAGACCTGCTTGGCAGACCGAACCCCGGTAGCGTGTACCGACTGACAATGGGCAAAATCCCCTACGACCTCGCGCTCTCGCCTCTCGCGGGACAGGCGGGTGCGAAGGTGACGGCGGAGGTGACGGGCAAGGCGACGGAGGGGCTTCCCGCGCAGTGCAGTTTCGAGGTTCCTATGGAGACGGGGGTCGTTAATACGCCCACCCCCTTCGGCTCGCTCCCCTTCTACGTCTCGCAGTACCCTGTAGTTCGCAATACTGGTACGGGAGTCGGCATAAGCGCGACGAACCTCCCCGCAACGTTTGCAGGCGTGATAGCGAAGCCGGGAGCGATTGACGCTTTCTCGGTGCAGGGAAACGGCGTCTACGAGTTCAATGCGTACACAAGGCGCCTTAATTCGCCGATAGCGCTCTCCGCGAAACTCGTCGCTCCCGACGGCAAGGCGGTCGGTATCTTCACAAGAGACCTCAGAATGACCGCGAAGCTGGAGCAGGGCGTGACCTATAGCCTGCGCGTGGGGAACGTTACGGGGCTGGGCGACGCGACAATGGGCTACGTGATTGAAGCGCGTCCCGCACGTCCCGTCATCGAGTGCGTTCTGCGCCCGAATAACATCACCCTGCGTCCGGGCGTCAGCGTGGCGGCGATGGTGATTATCACAAAGCGCGAGGGGATTGACGGAGATATTACCGTGACGGCGGAGAACCTGCCGCCCGGTGTCACTGCGACTCCCTTCGTCGTTTCACCAGACCGCAACACCGCCTGGTTGCAACTCCATGCGGCGGCGGACGCGACAGACATGGAGAAGCCGATACAGGTCTACGCGACAGGGCGGGGCGCTCTGGGCGAGACGAAAGCCCTCGCGACCCCGCAGGAGGAGTACCGCATTAACAACGACCCGCGCTACCATGCATGGAGCGACGCGGTGACGGCGGTGCGCGGACAGGCGAACTTCACAGCGGAGTTTTTGGATGCAAAGATGCCGATTCGCGTCCACCCGCGCAAAGCGACCCCTGTAAAGGTGCGAATCACGCGCAAAGCGGGCTTTACAGGAAACGTGACGGTCTACCTCTCCGGTCTGCCGCTGGGCTGGACGGCGAACCCTGAGGCGACCGCCGGCAATGAACTCACCCTGAACGTTCGCCCGGACGGAAACAACCCTCAGCCCTTCCTGAACCGCGACGCAAAGTGGAGTCCCATACTCGCGACGCTGGAAGCCTCCTCCGACGAGTTCAGATTCGCGTTCGGCGCGATAACGGTGGAGCGCGTGAAGGTGATTAGCGACAAGGACGATTAAGCCCTCCGAGAGGCAAATGCCCTCCGTTTGTAATAACCACTTGGGCGGGAGGGACGCGCGGGCGTACCCAACTGGCGAATAGTTCTGGCAACAAGGGAGTGAGAGCCTCTAGTCGCCGCGTCGCGACTTCGCTCACGGTCTTCTCGCTCTCTATGCGTTGGTTATCCAGAGTGTACGTCCAAGACGCTCCCTTCAGGTAGGTTCGAGGTATGGACGAGGCATCTACAGCCAGAACCATGCGCTCGGTAGGCGCGGAGCCAAAGAGTGACGAAAGGGGTCGCGACACATGATACGAGGCAAAACCGCCCTGTTTATGTTGGTAGCGTTAGTTGTTTTTTGCGGCGGCATAGCGGCGCTAGGCTTCGCCTTCCGCAGAGGGTTTAGTTCGCCCGTAGCCGTGATTCAAAACCTTGAGGGTAGCGAGTCTACGCATGAGGCAGTGAAAGATGACCCCGCGGGGAATGTCACCGCCGCTCTGGAAAAAGGGCTACTCGCTTTGGCGGCGCAAAAGAGTACGGAGAGGAGAGCGTTATGGGTAGAGAGTTGAAAATTGCGCTTTGCGTGCTTACGCCGATATGTTTGATTTTATTTTTGATGATGTATGGGGTAAGCCAAGCCTCTATGGATAGGTGTTTGGGATGCGACACGGAAGACGAAAATGCCGTGATTCTGGCGATTGATAGCAAGAATGTCGATGAGGCAAAACAACAGATACGTCTAAACTCGAAGGAGAACACAAGTTGGGCGAAAGCCCTCGCGAAGGCGGCGATTTTAGGAGACAAGGAGCTTATTCAGATGATTCGGGGTAAGGGAGGCGACACTAACCTCGCCCTGTTCAAGGTTGACACTCCTCAGCAGGCGGAAGCCCTCGTACAAATCGGGGCGAATGTGAATGTCCGCGAATGGAGCGGACGGGTTCCGTTGAATGACCTTGTAAATTCCGGGAACGTGGAAGTCGTAAAGTGGTTTCTGGAACACGGCGCGTCTGTCAATGCGATGGATGCACGGCATCAGGACGTGTTGGCGGACGCTAAAAACAACTACAATATCGCGAAGGCGCTGGGCGCTAAGGACGTACCTGCTATGTACGCGAAAATTATAGAACTTCTCAAAGCGCATGGAGCCAAAGAGTAGAGCAAGGAGCGACACATGATACGAGGGAAAATCGCCCTGCTTGCACTTGTATTATTGATGCCAATTCTGGCGCTAATTGGATTCGCTAATTCGATGTCCAACTTTGGAATTGGGTTTGGCGACGCGGCTGTTGAATCGCCTCTGTGGGGAGCGCTTGATGCCAAGGACATCGGCGAAGCGAAACACCTGATACGAGAACTCTCGAACGAGACAGTAGACTGGAATCGAATTCTCGCGATGTCTATCGACTTGAAAGACGTTGAGCTTGTTCAGATGGTTCTGGACAGGGGCGGCAAACTCGATTTAGCCCTGAGCGAAGTTAGCTCGCTTCAACAGGCGCAAGCGCTAATTCGGATGGGGGCTAACGTGAACGCAATCAATGATAGAGGAGTTACGCCTCTTCAAGATTACGCCTATAATGGAAACGTAGAGTACGTCAAATGGTTTTTGGAACATGGCGCCCACGTGAATGCAGTCGATAAAGAGAATAAGACGGCATTGACTATGGCTGTGGCACAGAAAGCGATACTGAAAGACTTGAAGGATACAGAGACCAATCGGAAGTACGATAATATAATCGCCCTGCTCAAGGCGCACGGCGCGACGGAAAAGTAGGCATATCTTCCCTTCCCACATTCGCAAAATCGGGGTAGAATCAGAGCGTTAAACAGCGCTACGACTCTCCCCAAAGAGGCGAGAGCGAACGACGGAAGGATGAGAAAAAGATTTTGAACGGAAAATTGCGACTGGGTATCCCCAAAGGAAGCCTACAAGAGTCTACATTCGCCCTCTTTAAGCGAGCGGGCTGGGAGTTTCGGATGAGTAGCGGGCGCTCGTATCATCCCACTTGCGACGACCTCGAACTAGAACCCCTCCTCCTCCGCCCTCAAGAGATACCCCGCTATGTAGAGCAGGGCATTTTGGACGCGGGGCTGACGGGCAAGGACTGGGTGGAGGACAACGGCTCCGACGTGGTGGAGGTGTGCGAACTCACCTACTCGAAGGCGACCCGCAACCCGATTCGCGTGGTGCTTGCCGCCCCGAACGGTTCGGATATAAACTCCATCAAAGACCTACAGGGCAAGCGCATAGCGACGGAGTATGTGCGCCTTACCGAGCGGTATTTAGAGAAGCACGGCGTTCAGGCGCACGTCGAGTTTTCGTGGGGCGCGTGCGAGGTGAAGGCTCCGGAACTGGTGGACGCGATTGTCGTGAACACCGAGACGGGAAGTAGCCTCCGAGCGCACAACCTGAAAATCGTCGAGGTGTTGACCATCTCCACGACGCGGCTTGTCGCGAATCGTAGCGCATGGGGGACGGATTGGAAAAAACACAAACTTGAGGATATGGCGCTACTGCTAGAGGGCGCTCTTCACGCAGAGAAGGTGGTCGGCTTGAAGATGAACGCCTCTCGCGAGAACCTCGCGGAGATTCAGACCTTAATTCGTCTGTCAGATGAAAGCCGCAACCCCACCATCTCCCCGCTATCCGATGGCGACTGGGTGGCTCTTGAGGTTATTGTGGAGGAGAAGGTAGTGCGAGACCTCCTTCCGAAGCTAAAGCGAGCCGGCGCGGAGGGTATTTTTGAGTATCCTCTGAATAAAGTAGTCTACTAAGGTAGCGCCCAAAACCCCCGCTTTCAATACGGGGTATTCGCCCCTCCCCGCGTCGGGGAGGGGGTGGGGAGAGGTTAATGTCCGAAAGAAAAGTGAAGGCGCTCGGTGAAATCGCTTTACGTGTTGACGACCTCGACACGATGCAGAAGTTCTACGCGGAGGTAGTCGGGCTAGAGCTAATAAGGCGATTCCCGCAGTCCGCCTTCTTCAAAATCGCGGAGGGCTACGCGGGGCATACCGCGATACTCGCTCTTTTCAACAGAACAGAGCGTAGAGACTATACGGGACTCGACATCGCCCGAACCACCGTCGACCACTTCGCCTTCACGATAGACCTTGAGAACTACGAGGCGGAAAAAGCGCGGCTAGAGGGGCTAGGGCTAACGGTTACTACCACCACTCACGCATGGACGCAGTGGCGCTCCCTCTACTTCCACGACCCGGAAGGGCATAACGTGGAGTTTGTCTGCTACGACCCCAGCATACCAAAATCGGAGTAGGAGAAACAGGACAATGCCTCTCTACGCAGGAGTGTGCGAGACCAACATCACGCCCCCATTAGGCGTGTGGATGAGCGGATACGGCTTTCGCCCTACCGGCGCGACCAGCGTTCACGACGAACTATACGTCCGCGCTCTCGTCATAGACGACGGCGCGACGCGGCTAGTTATCGTCTCCGCGGACATCATTGTTTTCGCGCCGGACAGCGTAGAGCGGCTACGCTCGCAAATCGCCTCCGCCCTGAATACTGAACCCCGCTGTATTATGCTACACGCTACGCACACGCACGGAGGTCCCTACGTCGGCATCTTTCGGTGCATGGGCGAACGGGATACCGAATACATGAGCGTGTTGGAGCGTAAAATAGTCGGCTGTGCGAAACAGGCGGCGCAGACCCTCTATCCTGTCTACCTCACCTATGGCGAAACGACGGCGCAGATTGGCGTAAACCGCCGTCAAAGCCTCCAAAACGGGCGGACGGTTCTGGGGCATGACTATGCGGGAGTCGTCGCGCCGAAGGTGCAGACCCTCAATGTTAATCACCTGGACGGGCGGCTGTTCGCGCTTCTCTTTTCACACGCCTGCCACCCTACGACTATGGGCGGCGAGAACCTCGCTATTACCGCAGAGTGGTGCGGCGTGGCAGTGGAACATCTCAAAAATCGGTTCAAAAATGAGGAAGAGACGCGCCTTCAACCGCCTACTCCCATGTTCCTGCAAGGCTGTTGCGGCGACATAAATCCGAACTGGCGGACATCGTGGGAGTCTATGGAGTACAACGGCAAGGTCGTTGCGGACGCGGCGCATCAGGCGCGATGGAACGCGCACGGGAGGCTTGACCCCGCCCTCTCCGCCGAAGAGGTTACGGTCAATCTACCCATGCTCGAACCTCTATCTGTTGAGGAGTGCGACGCGCAAATCGCCTTCTGGGAGCGGAAACTCGCCGAAGACCGCGCCAAAAACGCGAATAAGGGCGCAATTCTCTACGACGAAGGACTACTCGCATGGGCGAAGGACTACCGCGTATTCGCTGGTCAGCCCGATTTTCACGAGTCTCAGCCCTTCACCATCCAGCGCCTCACACTCGGCGGGATACACCTGCTCGGCTTTCCTGCGGAGATGTTTGTGCAGTATCAACTCGATTTCGCGGCGCAGTCTCCCGCTCCTGTCTTCTCGCTCGCTTACACGAATGGTTGCTGGAACTACCTTCCGACAGCGGCGGAGTATCCACGCGGCGGGTACGAGGTTCTGGATGCCAACAAGTACTACGGTACGCTGATGTTCGCGCCAGAGAGCGAAGCGGTTCTGCGTGAAGCGACCTACCGCCTACTTGGTATCGCTGAACCCGATACGACTCCCTACCCGCTCCTTGCGGGCGCGCCGCGTGGTTAGCCATGCGCGTTCAGCAAATCAATGAACACATCTACCGTATCCTGTTGGCATGGGGAAACGCCTACGTTCTGAAAGAGGGCGATAGGGTTGCGCTTATAGACACAGGGTTACAGAGAGACCGCGACGACCTCCTCCGCGCTCTTAACGAGATTGGGGTGGAAACCCGACAGGTGAGCGCGGTGTTTCTTACGCACGGACATACCGACCATGCCGGAAACGCCGCTCTCTTTGCGAAGCAGGGCGCAAAACTCTACGCGCACACGCTCGAAATTCCTCACCTGCGCCCTCCAATTCTCCCATACTCTTACGATATGCAAAAACTGCGTCGCCCTTTTACCTCACTGGCGTTTACGATTGGCGAGCGGCGTTTTCCGGTAGAGCGCTATCCCGATATTGAGCGAGTGGAGGAAGGGAGCCTCATAGAGGCGCCGGGCGGGAGCCTCCACGTTATCGCCACGCATGGACACAGCCCCGGTCATGTCTCCTATTGGTATCAGCCCCACGACATTCTGTTTAGCGGCGATGCGATTTTGACCATTATCCCTATTCGACTAAAGCAGGAGTTAAGCCTTCCCATGCGACTCTTCTCTACCAACTGGGCGCAAGCGATACAGAGCGCGAAGTATCTCTCCCGAACCACTCCCGCTATGATGTTGCCGGGGCATGGAAACCCTTTGATTGAGGATGCGCCAGAGCGTCTGGAAAAGTGGGGCGAGACGCTATGAGCGAAGACACTCCGCTCCTCTACTATCAAGAAGACCTCGCTTATATCCACGACTCGGGGTTCGCCGATTTTGCGCGTAACGCGGGCGCGGAGATGATAACTCTCCTGCAAAACAGGGGGATTCTCGACGGCTTGGTCGTAGATTTGGCGTGCGGAACGGGGATATTCTCAGAGATGCTACTCTCGGCAGGGTACGATGTTTTTGGGGTGGACATTTCGGCGAGTATGCTGGACATTGCGCGACGACGCGCCCCTTCCGCAACGCTTATGCAAGCCTCCCTGCTCTCCGTAGAGTTGCCGCCCTGTCGCGCCGTAACGATACTAGGGGAGGGGATAAACTACCTATTCGACGAAGCGAATGACCTCTCAACCGTGACACGCCTCTTCGAGCGTATCTATCGCGCCCTTGAACCCGAAGGGCTACTCGCTTTTGATACCTACCAGCGTTTAATAGCGCCCAATGGCGGCGTTCACACGATTTTGCGAGAGGGGGAGGACTGGTCTGTCTTCGCGCAGAGCGCGGTAGAGGGAGACATCCTTACTCGGCGCATCGTTAATTTTCGCAAGGTAGGCGAAGGCTATCGGCGTAGCGAGGAGAGCCATCGTCAGCGCCTCTATACGGGCGCGGAACTCGCCAAAGTGTTGAGGGAGGTTGGCTTCAAGGCGCGAGTTTGTCAGGGATATGGCGGCTTCGCGCTTGCGAAGAGTCGCGCTGTAGTTATCGCCCATAAGCCCTGATAACAAAGAAATTTCCGTTGCGCTTGCCGCTTCCCTTTTTTGGGGGGAGTGGAAGAAGAGATACAGGGGGGAGCGTCCCCAATGGGGTGTTGAATGAGCCAAGTTGAATGAGCCAAAAGGAGGCTTTTAATGAGCGAAAAGTCGGTTTTCAATGGGGTTTTCCCAATAGGTGATACAGATACGCAAACCCTGCCCGTCCGAAATCTTGGCGCGGCAATCGGATACTACACAGCGGTATTAGGCTTTGAACTGTTGGAAAAGAGCGAGACACGCGCCCAGTTGACGAGAGATTCTGTTTCTATCGGACTAGAGAAGAATCAGAGCGACCCGGAACAGGCGAGTTGCTATTTCGCCGTCTCTAATGTCGAACTTCTGCACGCGGAGTATACGGCGAAGGGTATTGAACCTTCCGAGGTGAGAATGGATGAACATGGCGGCAAGCGCTACAAGGTGTTTTTCGCGCAAGAGCCGTATGGAGTCTGCTTCTGCTTCGGGCAAGCCGCGACGGAAGCGTAGGCGTTTGACTACCGCGCTCTCCGCACTACCACTAGCCTACGAACGATGTCTGTTTCCGGCAGAGCGACCTTGGCGACCCGCTCCAGTGTAGCGCGGTATCTGGGCAGTAGCGGGCGAGTGTCTGAAATCTCCTCATCAACGGCGGGGGTCTTGTAGGCGATAGCGGCTCCTCCCCGATTCACAAACGGGAGGAGCAAATCTACCAGTTGCGGAAGGCGGGCGACGGCGCGGGCGGTAACGATGTCGAACTGCGCCCCTCCCACTTTTTGCTCCGCTCGCGCATGGAGTGTAGTCACATTGGAAAGCCCCAGTTCAGCGACTACAGCGTCGAGAAATCGCAAACGCTTGAGCGTCGCATCCATGAGCGTCACTTGGAGCGTAGGGAAAGCGATAGCGAGAGCAAGCCCCGGTAGCCCTGCCCCCGTACCCACATCCAGCAGTTTCTGCCCCGGAGCGGGTTGCAGAACCGCGTAGAGGCTGAGGGAGTCGAGGAAGTGGAGAGTGTGGTACTCTTCAGGGCGAACGCGAGTGAGATTGAAGGTCTTGTTGACCTCTTCAAGGTGGTCTGCGTAGAGGGTAAACCGCTCTATCGCTAGGGCGTTGAGGTCAAGTCCCCAAGCTTTCGCCCCCTGTTGTAACTGAATTTGTTGCGTTTCGGTAAATGGCATAGATGTTAGCGGGGGCAGGTCACAATGGCGATAATGCCGGGGTCGAACTTCGCGTTTTCGAGGACGAATGAGCCATGCAAATCGCTACGCACAAGCGTATCTACGATAGAAAGTCCTAAACTATTCGATTGGCGGATATTGAAACCCTCTGGTAGCCTGTCGCCATCGTTCAGCACGGCGACGCGATAGTGGTTTTCGTCTGCGTTGAGTTGAATGCGAATGCGCCCTGCGGCGAGCGTTTTGAAGCCGTGTTCTACCGCATTTTGCAGAAGTTCGTTCAGCGCCAGAGCCATAGAGGTCGCTTTCTCGAAAGGAAGCGAGATGTCTTCGCCCTCAATGCTTATTTTTATCGAGAGGTTGAAGGGAATAATGCTCTGCTGTGTCGCGTGAACAAGGCTCTCCGCAACTTTCTTTACGCTCACCTCGTCCAGATTGTCGCGCAGTAGAAGTTCGTGTACGCTAGAAATCGCCAGAATTCGATTGAGGGTGTCGTTTAGCGCGTCCTCTACGGTGGTGTATTTGCTGTAGCGCATTTCGAGGCGAATGAGGCTCACTATCTGTTGGAGGTTGTTTTTAATGCGGTGGTGCATCTCCTGAATGACTGCCGATTTGACCATCAGTTTTGTGTGCTGAATGGCGAGGACGGCTTGGTTGCCCAACGCCTGAAGCACTACCAGCTCGTCCGGCGTGAAATCGTGAATGGCGGCGGTGTAGCAGTTGAGAACCGCGATAACCTCCCCTTGAGCGAGTAGAGGTATGCTTGCAAGCGAACGCACTCCCGCCTTCTGCGCGATGTCGGGGAAGCGGTACTCTGGGGCTTTGAGAACGTCGCGTAACGCCATCGGTTGCCCTGTCTGCGCTACTTTTCCGGAGACGCTCTCGCCAATTTTGAGATTGGGCTTTTTGAGATACTCCTTGTTGTCCGCTTGAGTCGCCTTGATGACGAGTTCTCCCTTCGCCTTATCTACTAGCATCACAGTGCAGATACGGTAGCCCATGGCGCTAGCGGTCATGCTAACAAAGAGTTGTAGAATGTCTTCGAGGTAGAGGTTAGCGGTCATAGCCTGACTAACTTCAGATAGGGCGGTATACTGCACGGCGCGGGTTTCCATTTTACGATAGCGTTGTAGGTGGTCTATGGCTCCGGCGACCTGATTTGCGATACCAGATAGAAGCCTTGTCTGGTGGCGCGTGTATTCGTGCGGGCGGTGGGTTCGCACATTGATTACGCCGAGCAGAGTCCCCTGACTGAGAAGCGGAACCGAGAGCATAGACTCGAATTCGCCCTCCTTGAGGTCTGGGAAGTACTTGAATCGGTGGTCTTTGTACGCCTCTTTTGCAAATGCGACGGGCTTGCGCTCTCTCGCTACCCACCCTGTTATCCCCTCGCCTAGTTTGAGGTGGATTTTGCCCGCCATGTCGCGCGCTTCGCTGTCGGTAGCGCTCAGAATCAACTCTTCGTTCTCATCATCGAAGAGATATATCTGGCACGAATCGGTTCCTGTGAGCTTAACTGCGACATCCGCGGTCACATTCAGCATCTGCTCATGGTCGAACGCCGAGCCTGTCGCTTCGCCTACTCTCCGTAGCGCATCCGTCTCCGCCCGAGTCTCTTGCACCTCTCCCTGAAGACGCTCTATAAGAACCGCCGCCTCGCGCAGTTGCCTGTCGCGCCGCTCCAACTCCTGTTGAAGGAGGGAGACATCAGGGTCGTCGTTACGGCGCATGGCGGAGATAAGGCGGCGTGTTTGCCATAAGGAACCCGTATGGATGTTGCGATTTCTCATAGTAGTGCGAACCTTCGTTGGTAGGTAGTGCGGGCGGCGAGAGCGGCGGCGCTCTCTTGGTAGGTAAGGTGCGGTAGGCTAAACGCTGTGCGCGATAATAATGGCTTCGGCTATTTCGCGCATGGATTTGCGGGTGTTCATGCTCTGAACTTGAATTCTGCGGAACGCCTCTTGCTCTTTAAGCCCGTACTGATCCATGAGGATACCTTTGGCGCGGTCTACGGAGCGGCGAGTTTCGAGTTTGTCTTCCAGCGATTTCGCCTCGTCTTCAATCCTCTGCATACTCTCCCATCGGGCGACGGTCACTTCGATTTGCGGCATGAGGTCGGCGGATTTGAAGGGCTTGACGAGGTACGAGAATACGCCGGCATCTTTCGCTCGGTTCACAAGGTCGATTTGGCTGTAGGCGGTAAGCAGCAGAACGGGCGCGATTTTCGCATCGGTGATGATTTTAGCCGCGTCTATCCCGTCCATCTCAGGCATTTTTATATCGAGTATAACGACATCCGGTTTGTAGGCTTTGGCGGCTTCTACGGCTTGCACCCCGTCCGCCGCCTCTGCGACAACGTCGTAATTGAGGTCTTCCAACATTTTTCTGAGGTCAAGGCGTATGATGGCTTCGTCATCGGCAATGACAATCCGTAGTCTTTTATCGCTCATGGCTGGCTACTCCTTATCGGTGAGTTTGAAATTAGTTCTAGGCGTTCCATGTTTTAGAAACGCTTGGCTGTTCCGCGGGGACGTTAGAACCTACGGTTGCCTAACTAATCTTTGGGTGTTGCGAGTAACGTTGCACTGGGTTGGGTGAGCCAAAAAAGAAGACCAATGCGAGGAGAGCGACCGAAGGTATGTCCCGAAAAGCAGGAGTTTCATCCTCGAAATCTTGCTGTTAATCTGATTTGCGGAAAATTAGGCGGCTAGTTGATGTTCAGATGGTAACATTATAGAACAGAAACCTACGCTTTGTAAAGCGTTTTCCGAAATTCCTGAAATGAGAGAGCCACTCTTGGATAATAACCCAGAATCTGCGCCCGAATCGCCTAGCGTAACGCTTTTATACGAGCCTTCTCGCCTTCCTGACGCGAAACGCGCCCTGTTTAGCGTCGTCGGCTATCTTCTGCTATATCGGTTGGCGAGCTACTTGCCAAATACGACGGAGGCTATCGTCGTAACGACCCTCGCCTCGCTGTTCCTCATTTTGCTGTTTACGGTGTCGCTGGCGCGTGTCGTTCATACACCGCGAGAGTGGCTTGCGCTCACTGTGGCGTGCGCTCCGTTCGTATTTCCCGCTGTGCGTAACGCCATACGGTTTCTGCCGGGCTTCGATGGTCTGATGATGGTAGGTCTGGCAGTCTCAGCGGGGACGCTTATTTCGCACCTGATGAAGGAGATGAAGATACTGCTACCTGCGGCGGTCATGCTGGCGATGGTAGACCTCTACGTGGTGTTCGGCGGGGGGCTGGTGGCTCAGGCGACGAGCGGAAACTCTCCGCAAGCCGCGAAGATGATGCAAGCCTTGACGGTCAACCTACCGACCACGCAAGCGAAGGCGGGCGCGGAGCCGTTGCAGTTGGCGGTAGGCTTCGCGGATTTTCTGTTTATCGCGCTCTTTTTCGCCTGCTTCCGGAGGTTCGGCATCCCCTCCCGCAAAACGTTTCAGGCGCTTACTACCGTCCTAATTCTCTATATGTTGGCGGTAGCCTTTACAGGAACGCCTCTGCCGGCGCTTGTGCCTATCGCAGTGGTGGTTATCTCGCTCAACCTTCGCCATTTTAAGTACGAACGGAGCGAACTGTTCGCGCTTCTCTACGCGGGATTAATTGTTCTGGCGCTGTTCGGCTACCTACTCCACGTCTCGCGTAAGACGCAAGCGAAGGAGGCGGAGATTCCCGCCGTTGGTAGCGAAAAGGCTCTGCCTCAAGGGGGGTAGTGAAGACTGCTATGTTGTAGGAGGCGAGGATAATGAACTGGATAAAAAAGTTGCTACAGAGTAGGAG
>CAIJLM010000150.1 GCA_903821495.1 uncultured Chthonomonas sp.
AAGTTCTACAAGCAAATCGCGACACTCTACGACATCCTCAGCCCGGACGCATTCCTGCGCCCGTATATCAAGGACTATCAGAACCTCTCCCTGCTCTATGCGCTTATCCGCAACGCCTACGCGAATCGCGTCTTTGTGGATAAGGAACTAACCGCCAAAACCCGCGAACTGCTTCGAGAGCGCACTATCTCCACAGACATCGCTCTGCCGAATCAGATTTACACGCTCGGCGCGGCGGAGTTGGCGGCGCTAAAGAGCGGAGACGATAACGAAGCCACCAAGATACTCAATCTGCGGAAAGCTCTGGCGGTCAAGGTAGAGGATGAGAGCGAAGGGAAGCCGTACCTGCTCTCTATCGGGGAGAGGGCGGAGGAATTGGCGCAAGCCTACGAAGACAGGCAACTCACGACCCAGCAGGTATTGGAAGCCTTCGAGAGATTGGCGGAGGAGGTCGTGCAAGCCGATGTCGAGCGGCAGACGCTGGGGCTGGACGAAAACGCCTTCGCCATCTACGCGGTTCTGCGCCCTCTGGTCGCCGACGCAAAGCCCTCGCAAGCCGACGAACTGAACGCCATTTTCTTGCAGTTCCCCGACTACATCTGGAATGACGAACAGCAGAGAAAACTACGCAATGCGCTCTATAGAGCGGTGCGCCCGCTGGTCGGCGCGGCGAAGATGATAGACACTACCGACACCCTGCTACGATTGAGGCGAATATGACTCTTGTGATGGAGCGTAAAGCGAAATACGAGGCGACCGCTTCGCCCCTTCCCGTCTCTGAACGCTGGCATAACGGCGATGATATGCGCTGGTCGGCGCGTCACTGGTCGGCGCGTATCGGGGTGCGTTTGCACAGCGTGCACCTACGCGCCATGACCACGAAATGGGCTTCTGTCTCCACTGCGGGGCGGCTCACGTTGAACACGGAACTTATTGCACTGCCCCGTGAGTTAGGGGAGTTCGTTATCGTCCATGAACTCGTGCATCTGCTCTGTCCCGATGGCGGGCACGGCAGAATTTTCAAGTCGTTTATGTCGGCGTATCTTCCCGATTGGCAAGAGCGCAAGAACCGCCTTGACGCGATAACAAAGCCCCTCTAAATCGCGCTAGAAGGCGACTAGAGGGGCTTGTGAGTGTTAGAGGCTAGTTGTCTTCGGGGCTGGCGAAGGATACCGTAAACGCCTCCCGTTCCGGTACGCGCTCTATCCCTTCCATGAGTTCGCCTGTCTCCTCAAGCCGTCGTTTCGCCTCGTCAAGGTAGGCGGCTCTATCTAGTTCCTGCCGTGTCACCACGAGCGCGGGTAGGTTATCGGCGGCGAAGCGCAGGGCGGCGGTATCTTCTTCAATGGAGAGGCGCGCTGGGACGTGTCGGAAACGTAGCGTACCCTGCAAGGTGTGGAGGGTCTTGCGCCTGTTCCCCTTCTTCGCGAGTTCTTCACGCACCCAGTGTTCCAACTCCCCTTGATAGACCCGCTTGAGGCTTTCGGCTTCGGAGTTGAGCGAGGCGACAAGTCTTTCGGCTTGACACTTTACGCGGCGCGTCTCCGCTTCGAGGTTGGCGAGTTTGCGAAGATACCAGAGGGCGGCGGCTTCGCTGGTGATGTGGAACTCTTCGCGCCTCTCTTCTATCGTATCCATTCTGGTTTGCCTTTCTGTATGCTAACCGCCCCTAGTTGGCGATTCTAGGGGCGGGTTCGATTATTCCTGAGTGAGTAGCCGGAGGAGCGTTTTCGCCCCTCTGAGCGTCGTTATTTCGGCGATGGTCTCCCCGTTCGCATCGAGGAGTTTCCATGTCCGACAACGCCCTGCGGTATCAATCCAACCGCGTACTATCTTCATAGCGGGTCGCCCTCCTCGTCTTCCTCTTCA
>CAIJLM010000151.1 GCA_903821495.1 uncultured Chthonomonas sp.
AATACTATGATAGTGGTACCTAAACGTGCACAACCATTACTTCGTGTAACTTCCATTAGCAATGAAACGTGGAGTATTGTACGCGAAGCGGTTCGCCCTGATTTACAGACAGCATACCTTGATAGGGTGCCAAAAGCACTTAACGCACAACTTCCAGACGCTGCCCTGAATTACATTTGGAACCTCGTTGAGCATGATTTGCGGGATAAGGTAATGGCATATGGGATAGGATATTTTAGCTCCGCTGTTAACGAGCCAAACATCCGAACCCGGGATGACCTTGCTGATGTCAAAGCAATAACCTTGCTTAATGGATGCTTTGCGCTCGGAATAATAGGAAACGAGGCGCATTTTTATCTTCAGCACTGCCGCGATGTAAGAAATCACTATACGGCAGCTCATATGTCTCAATCTGAACTTGATATGCTTGAGACTGCTAATTTCATTAAGAATTGCGTAAAGTATGCCCTCTGTCATGACTTGCCGCCAGCTGGCTTCTCAATAAAGGACTTTCTTGGTTATATTGGGCAAAAGGGGACGGACTTGGACGAGGCTTATGCTCTTCTTGAAGCACAATCTCCAACCATTTACGGTGCCTTAGCACACAGTTTCTTTGATCGTTGGATGGACGCACAGACGTTGGTTGATTTAAGGAATGCTATCAAAGAGCTGACTCCTCCTTTATGGAATCTTTTGAGCGAAGATGTGAGAACATCCCTTGCAATGCGATACTCGTCCATAAAGCACAGACCTACTCCTAATGATGCCACGCAGGCTCTGGAGTTCTTGAAGATAGCAGGCGGCTTAAAATATATACCTGAGGATATGCGAGCATTGATTTTCAAAAGATATGCAGACCACCTACTTAAAGCGTATGACGGTCCCAATAACTTTTACAATGAGTCCCCCCACGCCCGATCACTTTTGGAATTAGGGTTTGACGTTCCTATTCAAGCCGCCAAACCTTACATTAAATCTGTGATATTATCCTATGTGGGCAATTTCTATGGATACTGCTGGGGGGCGAGTTCACACAATGAAGCCATGATAAACAGTGCATCGCCTACCACCATTTTTGCCCTGCGAAATGTACTTGCCAGTGACTCAACAGTAATAAGTGTGCTTACCAATCAAAAACCTGCCGACAGATTTAAAACTATAGCTCCAATACTTCGGTCTAAAACTACGGATGCCGTTCTACAAGACTTTCTGGATCAAGTGATAAAAGGGCAATGGAATATTGTGGTAAACGAGATGCTTAAAAGGCTGAAAGCACTTGGAAATCCTAGCGGTCTCTGACGTGTACCGTTAAACCCGTTTTCAGGCTTTTCCGGTATGCATACTTGTTTGTCAAATGTAAGGGTAGGGTGAATATCGCGTAAGAGTTAATTCGCAAAACGCCTTGCTTAACCCAATCCTCTTCGAACCAGCGTAACCGCTCTCTCCGTCACCTCTTCCACCGTAATCGCCTGCATACAGCGGGGTTGCGGGTAGGCGCAGTGATGCCACGTACACGACGCGCTACACGCCTCCCTATGCGCGATAACGTTCTCCCGTTGACCGTAGGGACAGGCTCTATCGGGGTCGGTGGGCCCCACAAGGGAGATAACCGGACGCTCCATCGCCGTCGCTAGATGCCCCGACCCCGTATCCCCGCAGATATGCACCGCTGAGAGCCGCAAAACCGCCCCCAACTGCTTGAGCGTCGTCTTCCCGACGAGATTTGCGAATGGAACCGTCACCCCTTTAGCCACCGCCTCCGCCACCGTCCTATCCGCCGTCACCAGCGCAGAGGGAATCCCCGCCGCATGAAGCGCATTGATAAGCCCCGCATAGCGCTCCGCGCCCCACTGCTTTATCGCAAGCGCGGAGGCGGGGTTGATGGAGACAAAGGGAAGCGCGGGGTCAATTCCCTCCGCCAAGAGAAGAGCGCGAACCGCGCTATCGTCCTCCGCAGAAATAGCGAGGGGGAACGTAACCTTCTTAGGGTTTGCGCCCACGAATCGGGCGACATCGAGGTACTGCTCTACGATGTGAACGCTCTCAGGGCGGCGCGGGACAGCCTCATTCACAACCTTTGCAAGTTCGCGTTGCCAGTGGTAGCCTAGCCGAACTTTCGCCTTCGCCGCCCTGCTAATGAGGGCGCTCTTCGTCAAGCCTTGCAGGTCGAGAACCAGGTCGAAATGATACGCCTTCAGGTCTCGCAAGCGGCGGAGGTAGTCGCGCCGCGCTGTCGCCGAGCGAAACAGTTTGCCGTTCAGTTTCGGGAAGGTCAGAACTCCCTTTATGTAGGGGTTGCCCTCTAGTAGCGTCTTGAACGGCTCCTCCACCGCCCAATAAATTTCGACTTCTGGATACGCCTCGCCTAGCGCGGAGGAGACCGGAAGCGCGTGTAGAATGTCGCCGATAGCGCTTAGTTTGATTATCAGGATGCGGCGAATGGTGTGATTCTTAACAGTAAGCGTTGACACTATTTAGGACTCTCTGGCGGGTTTGGTTTGGTTTTTACGCGGGCGGCTTTGAGTTCCAGCATATTCGCCTCTCCTTCCGGGAACACGCCCGGCGAGGCTTTCCAGCGGTCATGGAGCCATAGCCACTGCGTAGGATACTGGCGTATCTGAGCCTCTAGGCGGGCGTTCGCCAGAGTCATTATCGCCTCAATATCCTTCTGTTTGTCGCTGGATGGCGGATGCGCGACAGGCGGCTCGAACGTAATATGGTAGCGGTTGTCGGGAGTGCGAATGCACCATGAAAAGAGGAGGGGGGCTTGCGTTTTCAGGTGGAAGATGGCGGGACCATCAACGGTTCCGGTAGGGAATCCGAAGAAGGGGACGAAGACATCAATCGCGTTCTGGTCGGGTAGTATGCCTATAAGTTCGTTGAGTTTGAGGTGTTGCAACACGCCCCGCGCCGAGTTTCCGCGCAGAAGCACATTTGCGCCGCTCCCTCGTCGTGTCTCTTCCAACATCTTCGAGGCGCTCTTCACGCGAGCGTCCCGGGCTACTACGTTGAGGGTATAGTCGTGTGTCGTAAACCATCGCGCCAACACCTCCCAGTTCCCGAAGTGGGCGGTCATTATGAGTACGCCCCGCCCCTCAGAGAGCGCCTGCTTCAGATGCTCTTCGCCATCAACGGTAACAATTTTGTCTACTGCGTTTTTGTCTAGCGTGGGGAGTTTGATAAACTCGGTAGCCACCTTCCCAAAATGCTGAAAGACCGCTTTCGCCATCCGCGTTATCTCTTGGGGAGACTTCTCCGCGCCGTAGACGAGCGTGAGGTTTTTATGCGCGACCTTGCGGTAACGCTTTAACCCGTGATAGAGAAGCGTTCCTAGCCCGTCGCCTAAATACCGCGCCATGCTCCAAGGAGCGTGGCGGAGCGGCAGAATGATACAAGGTAGGATGATATTGCCCGCGCTTCGCTCTAGGCGCTTGCGGAGAGGGAGGGTTTCGGAATCGGGGGAGGGTTGCGGCGGTTGGGGCATACTGCCTACTTTGTCGCCAATGAGACCATGCTCTGGATGCGGTCGCTGTATATGATGGGCGCGCTGGACTGCTCTAAGCCCTCTGGCGGGTCTTTCCACGCGCCGTCCGCTTTGAGGAGGGCGATAAGTTCGCTCACGCCGTTCTCTTGCGAAATGCCCGTTTTCACCTCGTCGCGCTTACGGTAGAGGGAGATTTTCCCGCCCGCCTTGCCCACATAGCCGTAGTCTGCGTCCGCCATCTCGCCGGGTCCATTCACGATACAGCCCATAACCGCGACGTTCAGCCCTGAGAGATGCCCCGTCGCTGATTTGACCTGCGCGAGAACGGTAGGCAGGTCAAACTTTGTGCGCCCACAGGAGGGACACGCGATAAACTCGGTCATAAATCTGCGAAGCCCCAGCGCTTGCAGGATTTCGCGGCAGACGGGTATCTCGTTCACGGGGTCTTCGGAGAGGGAGACGCGGATGGTGTCGCCAATCCCTTCGGCGAGTAGCGTTCCGATTCCCGCTGTGCTTTTGATACGCGCATACTGCCCGTCGCCCGCCTCCGTCACGCCGAGGTGGAGTGGGTAGTTCATGCCGAGTTCGCTCATCCGTTGCGCCATGAGGCGGTTGGCTTGAAGCATGACGCGCACGCGGGAGGCTTTTAGCGAGATGACGATGTTGCGGTAGCCGTGCCGTTCGCAAATCTGGAGGTACTCTAGGGCGCTCTGAACCATGCCCTCCGGCGTATCGCCGTACATGACGGTCAGCCGTTCTGCGAGGGAGCCATGATTCACTCCGACTCGCATAGCGAGGTCGCGCTCTTTACAGGCGTTGATGACGGGCAGGAGGGAGGTTTCTATCGCTTCAACCTCCTCCTCAACCTCAGAGGGGCTGTAGTCTATCGTGCGGTCTTTGCGCTTTCGGAAGACGAATAGCCCCGGATTGATTCGGATTTTGTCTACATACTTCGCTACCTCTACCGCGATGTCCGTTCCTTGATGGTGAACATCTGCGACGAGCGGCACATCCATGTACTGCTTGCGGAGGCGGGCTTTTATCTCGAAGAGGCACTTGGCTTCGGCAAGGTTAGGGGTCGTGACGCGGACTATCTCCGCGCCGGCGCGGTGCATGGCGATTATCTGCTCGACGGCGTTGGGGACGTTGTGCGTCTCCTCCGTTATCATAGATTGAATTACGACAGGGTTATCGCCTCCGATAACGACCTGCGTTCGCTCTGAACCGACGCGGACAGCGCGAGTCTGGCGGCGGGGATACTCCATTTCAGGTAGGGACATGACTGGCTCCTCGAAGTTTACTAATAGTTTAGTATAGCACAAACTCCCAGCATGGACTTCCCTCGTAAGAGTTCAGGGTCAGGGCGAACGCATCATAATTCGGCATTATCGCGATACAGTCAATTTTTGTGGTGTCCAAATTAGTCGCGTTTGCTTGTGCTTCTGGTTTCAGGTATAACATTCTCATCTCATGTTAGGGGTGTATCTATGTTAG